>JAHJOY010000280.1 GCA_018819665.1 bacterium | reverse complement strand
ATTATGATAACATATTAGTGATTAATTAACCAATTAGCCAATTTACCAATTCTCCTATTGATTAATTGGGTAATCGGTAAATCGGTAAATTTAAGGAACAATTATATGAGTTCAAAAAAGAATATTTTAATGGGCATTGGAAATACGCTTCGAGGCGATGATGGAATAGGTTCAATTATTGCCCAAAGTTTTAAAGACCGTGATTGGCTTTCTATAGACTGTGGGGTTATTCCTGAAAATTTTACCTCAATCATCAAAAAAAATAGACCCGATCTCGTAGTGCTTATCGACGCTGTAGAGATGGACCTTAAATCTGGCGAATTTAGAATAATCTCTCCTGATAGAATTAGTGCTCTACACCTCACTACCCACAGTATGCCTTTATCCTTTTTAATATCTTATCTGAAAGAATACACTCAGGAACTTATTTTTATTGGCATTCAGCCTAAAATTATTGACTATTCTAATTCTGTTAGCCCTGAAGTTTTAAAGAGTTCTGAAGAAGTAATAAGAATATTGAAAGGTAAAAATTTTAAACTCCTTAAAAAATTATAGGACTATGATTTTTAATTATTTATTTTCATTAATTATTCTACAATTAATTTAGATGATGACCTATCTGTATCTGCAATAAGAAATTCTTCGCTCATATTCAGACAATTTTTGGGACATATATCATTACATTGAGAACAGAAAATACAATGATCGATATGGATTTTAATCTTCTTTTTATCGGGAATAAATTCGATCGCCTCAGCAGGACATACTTTAATACACAATTTACATCCTATGCATTCGTCTCTATCGTAAACAATCTTCCCTCTAAAATTTTTAGGTATTTCCACGGGGGGGTGTATCTTTGCTTCTCCCTTTTCAACTTTTTCCAATAATTTTAATATCGAATCAGGGTAATAAGTAACCGGAAATACATTGGTAGCTGGTTTTTTAAATAACTGTTTTAACAGTTCAAATCCCATTGGTGTTGCCATTTTATCACCTCAAACTATAATAGTATCTAAAACGATCAACATAAGGCCAAGTAAACCTATAATCGATACTGGAATCCAGTAAGCAAAGGAAACTTGGTCTATTTTTAAACGTGCAACTGCAACTCTAATAAAAGTTACTTCGACAAACATTACTAAAAATATTTTTACTAAAAAGAACAGTACATCCGCTATTAGAGCAAATGCTCCACTTAAAGCAAGTAAGTGAGATATATTATACGGGAAAAATAAAGCTACAGTCAAGGAAGTCATTACTATCGTCTTTACCGCATCAGTTAAGCCAAATAAAGCAAGATTCCTTCCTGAATATTCAACTAATATTCCTCCGGCTAATTCTGTTTCAGCTTCCGGTGCATCAAAAGGTACTTTAGAGAGTTCGCCCGGTGTAACTGCTGCAAGAGTAATAAATAGTAAAATTGCTCCAATAAAACCTAATGGGCCCACTAACCCCCAAATAGGATGAGCATTGATCACAGCCAAAGAGAAAACATTGAACTGAGGGTAAACCTGGCTTAATTTCCACCCTATGGCAATCACGGTAGTTACTAAAGGTAGTTCGTAGCTCATCATCATTACCATCTCTCTTTGTGCTCCCACATTGGCATAAGGAGAACCAGAGGCAAAACCGCCCACCACCATTCCGATAGTCGGCAGAGTTAGTAGATAAATAATTAGCACAATATCCCCGTATCCGCTTAACAGGGGAGGAATATTCCCTACAGGCAAATAAAGTAAGATAGTAATAGAAGAAACCAGGGCCATAATTGGCGCTCCGTTAAATATCCAAGAAACTGCGTTTTGCGGTACAATATTTTCTTTAATCATTAACTTAAAGAAATCCATAAAAGGCTGTCTTATGGGAGGACCAACTCGAGCCTGCATCCTTGCTGCTAATTTTCTGTCAATACCTTTATAAAACAAACCTATTACTACTCCTAAAAAGGCAATTACAATTGCCCCTAATATCTTCACTAATATTTCAAATAAGCTTATAGTAGTCATGGAGCAATCCTCCTCGTCTTTTGAACACTCAATTCATGTAAATCTTTTTTAGTTAACACATCCTTTTGTCCATTAGCCTTATTTAAAATAGTAACTCTGTCCATACAGGCTATGCAAGGGTCAGTAGATGCTATAACAATTGGGATATCAGCTATCTGTTCCCCTAAGAGCATAGGAACCCAGGACATTAAATTATTATACGTGGGGGCTCGAGCTTTCCAGATTTCTGGTACTTCTGCTTCTGCTAATTTTACATAATGAAATACTTCACCGCGAGGGGCTTCATGCCTTCCAATTCCTTCACCTTTAGCTTTCTTTAATTGATTTAATAATTTAACTAATTTCTTCTCAGCTACAATTTCTCCTGAAGGCATATTTTCTAAACATTGTTCGATAATCTGTATTGATTGTACTACTTCCAACAATCGGACAATTATTCGATCATAGACATCACCATTTACTTCTCCAGAAAATACATCTGGAGTAATGGCTTTCACTTCCAAATCAGCATAGGCCGAATAAGGTTGATCCTGTCTTACATCCTTTTTTATCCCCGATGCTCTGGTAGTAGGTCCCACTGCACATAAACGGAGGGCATCTTCTTTAGTTAAAACACCGACATTCTTTGTTCTTAAAGCAATAGTAGGGTCGTTTAAGAATATATCTTCTATTTTTCCGTAGATATCTTTATAATATTCTAAAGTTTTTCGAATTCGAGGTATTTGTTCTTCGGTAATATCTCTTCTTACCCCACCTATCATAAATACTCCATAATTAATCCTATTTCCAGTAAGATATTCTAAAAGGTCTAATACTTCTTCTCTTGCTCTCCAAGATATATATAAAACAGAATCAAAGCCTAATTCATGACCGGCGATCCCGGCCCATAAAATATGTGAATGAATTCTTTCTAACTCAGCAATAATCACTCGAATATATTGACCTCTTTCGGGAACTTCAATTCCAGCAGCATTCTCCACTGCTTGACAAAAAGCAAAAGGATGAGAAGCAGAACAGATACCGCATATTCTTTCAGCTAAATAGATAATTTGAATTGGGTTCCTCTGCCTTCCCATAAATTCTATTCCTCGATGATTATCCCCGGGTGCTAAATTTACCTTTTCAATGCGCTCTCCATATATTTCAAAATTAAAAGTCATCGGTTCTTCTAAGGAAGGGTGAACCGGACCTATAGGTATAGAGTAAGTCTTTTTATTCAACTTTTTTCACCTCTTCTTCTTTACTAACCATTTTTGCCGCTCCTGTTTCATCTTTTCTTAAAGGATAAACATCTTTAGGAAAATCCTTGGGCAAGAAAACATTCGCTAAATCAGGGAGACCTTCTACTGTCACTCCTAACATCTCCTTTATCTCTCTTTCAGCAGTTTGAGCTCCCGGTATTAGATCGGTAATAGTGGGTATCTTAAGATTATTTTTCGCTAAGTTGGTAGTTAAATTTAAGGATATCTCTTTAAATCTCTCTCCATAATAAAGGGAGAAATGATAGGTTAATTTGATTTCTTCCCCTGTATCATTATCTGAAATAACAGCAAAATGAGGAAATTGAATAGTACATAAAAGTTTAACCGCTTCTTTAAAGTCCTTTAGTTCTATCTCTAACCATATTAAACTATAGCTATTCTTTTTTAATCCTGCTGTTTTAATTTCTATCTTGCTATCGATAATGGTAGACTTTTTTAATTTCTTTTTAAATAATTCTACAATTTCTTCTGGTTTCATATATTCCATCCTCTGCCACCTTTTCTCTGGTATATCGTATTTCGTATATCGTATTTCGTAAGAGACTTAAATCTATACACTATACTCTATACAACGAGATACGATTCACGAGATACAAGATACTATTTTGCTGGAATAGCTTTCATGCTTTCTCTTAATTTTTCAAACT
>JAHJOY010000279.1 GCA_018819665.1 bacterium | reverse complement strand
TTAATTCATTTAAATAGTTTTAAATTTAAAACTTAAAGCGAAAAATCATAATTCAAAATTCAAAACTTTTTCTTTAATTTTAAGTTTTGCGTTTTGGTTTTACGTTTTTAGCTTTACACTTTACGCTCTGATACTATTCACTAACGATTATTTTAACTTCCTCTGATACAATTTATCTAAATAAAACAGCCTATTAATCAATTTGCAAAATATACGAGAAAATTATCTGGTTTGTTTGCCAACCTTTTATTCCAGAGTTTTGAGCTCAATATCTACGCCTGATGGTAAATCAAGATGCATTAATGCTTCTATAGTCTTGGTGGAGGGCTCTAAAATATCAATCAATCTCTTGTGAGTTCTCATTTCAAACTCTTCCCTTGACTTTTTATCCACATGTGGTGAACGTAAGACACAATATTTATTTATTTCTGTTGGTAAAGGTATAGGACCAGAAAATCTCCCGCCAATTCTTTTTATAGTACCTATTATCATTAAGGTAGAATTGTCTAATATTCTGTGATCATATGCTTGTAAGCGAATTCTTATTTTTTGCATTAACTTTTATTTTACCTCCCTATTGCAATTCGTATCGCGTATTGCGTATTGCGTAAAATATAAAACCAACTCTGTTGAGAATTTTCTTATTTAATATCTCGTATCTCATAAATTAGTCCTGCGGGCAGACACAAGGTCTGCCCCTACTAACGACTAACGACTATTCACTAACGACTATTCAATTATCTCACTTACCACTCCGGCACTGACAGTACGTCCTCCTTCTCGGATAGCAAAGCGGAGCTGTTTTTCCATAGCGATAGGAGTGATCAGTTCACCAACCACAGTTACTCGATCCCCGGGCATAACCATCTCTACCCCTTCAGGGAGAGTGATGGTCCCGGTTACGTCAGTAGTTCTGAAGTAGAACTGGGGACGATAACCACTAAAGATAGGAGTATGCCTGCCTCCTTCTTCTTTGGTTAAGACATAGATTTCACCATTAAACTTGGTATGAGGGGTGATACTACCTGGGACCGCTACTACCTGGCCTCTTTTTACATCATTTTTATCTATGCCTCGCAGGAGGAGACCGATGTTGTCTCCGGCTTCGGCCTGATCCATGGTCTTACGGAACATCTCTACTCCGGTGACTACAGTCTTGCTCACCTTGGGGGCAAGCCCTACTATCTCGGCCGGATCTCCTACCTTGACTAATCCTCTCTCTAACCTACCGGTAGCCACAGTCCCTCTGCCGGTGATAGAAAAGACGTCTTCCACTGATAAGAGGAAGGGTTTATCCATATCTCGTTTGGGAGTAGGAATATAATTATCTATGGCATCTAATAATTCGGCAATGGCCTTATAGGCAGGATCATTTGCATCTGTAGCCTGCATTGCCTTTAGAGCCGAGCCCTTGATTATAGGAATATCGTCTCCGGGGAATTCATATTCACTTAAAAGATCTCTTATCTCCATCTCTACCAGTTCAATCAGTTCAGGGTCATCTACCATATCTACCTTGTTCAGGAAGACCACGATATGGGGGACTCCTACCTGGCGGGCCAGAAGAATATGCTCTCGAGTCTGGGGCATGGGGCCATCGGCAGCAGATACCACCAGGACAGCTCCGTCCATCTGGGCTGCTCCGGTAATCATATTCTTGATGTAGTCAGCATGTCCCGGACAATCGATATGGGCATAGTGTCTCTTTTCGGTCTCGTATTCGGCATGAAAAACCGAGATGGTAATACCTCTCTCCTTTTCTTCGGGAGCACGATCGATATCATCGAACTCCTTCACCTCGGCAAGGCCTTTAGTAGCCAGATATTTAGTGATTGCTGAGGTTAAGGTTGTTTTGCCATGGTCTACATGACCGATAGTACCCACATTAACATGGGGTTTAGTTCTTACAAATTTCTCTTTTGCCATTTGATTTTTCCTCCTTAAATACAAAAAAATAGTATTTCTATATTTATCTGATTTAACTGGAGCCCACGACCAGAATTGAACTGGTGACCTCATCCTTACCAAGGATGCGCTCTTCCGACTGAGCTACGCGGGCACAATGTTTAGAGTGGTGGGGAGGGAAGGATTCGAACCTTCGAAGGCGTTCAACCAACGGATCTACAGTCCGCTCCATTTAACCACTTTGGTACCTCCCCATTATTTTCGTATATAGTATATCGTATTTCGTATATCGTATTTTGCCAGAAAAACAAGATACAAATATTTAAATCTCCAAATCATTTAATCCCTTATTTCAACTGCTATCTTACTATATACTAATTAATTAGCCAGTCACCCGGTTTGCCAAGAGATACTAATTTATTCTGGCTCCTGACTCCTGGATTCTTAGCTCTTCTTTTCTCTTTCTTCTTCACTACATACTATATACTAATCTGGTTTCTGGTTTCTTACTTCTATTTTCTTCACGCGATACTCGATACGCAATACGCGATACATATTTATTATACGTTATCTGGAGCCGATGATCCGGTTCGAACGGATGACCTGCTGATTACAAATCAGCTGCTCTGCCAACTGAGCTACATCGGCAATTTTACACATTATAATTATTTTTTATAATTAAGTCAATCTTTTTAAAAACTATTTCGTAATTAATTCTAACTTCCTTTTTATCCTTTGTAAAGCATTATCTATAGACTTTACATGCCTTCCTAAATCAGCTGCAATTTCTTGATAAGATTTAGCATCTAAATAAGATTCCAAAACATCTCTTTCTAATTCTGATAATATTTTTTTGATTCTCACTTTAAGATTATTCAATTTTTCACTGTTTAAAAATAAGTCCTGAGGATCATTAATGTTCATATTATCCACAATATCCAATAAGGTTCTGTCAGAATCCTCATTATAAATTGGTCTATTAAGAGATATGTATGAATTTAAAGGTATATGTTTTTGTCGGGTAGCACTTTTTATAGCTGTAATAATCTGCCGAGTAATACATAATTCAGCAAATGCCTTAAAAGAGGAAAGTTTTTTAAATTGATAATTTCTTACTGCTTTGTAAAGTCCAATCATTCCTTCCTGAATGATATCTTCCGTATCAGCACCGACCAAAAAATACGAGCGGGCCTTTATTTTTACTAATTTTTTATATCTATTAATCAAACATTCTTCTGCTAACAAATTTCCTTGGCAAGCTAAGTAAATAAGCTCTTCATCATCACAATTCAGGTAATTAATAAAACCCCCTTCTCCTTCTTTTAACCTCATTAATTGTTCCTCCTTGGAAATCTTATATAGCGTATAGCGGGTAGCGTTTAGCGTATAGGATAAATCCATAAAGCGAAAAGCTTAAAGCGAAAAGCGAAAAACTATAATTCAAAACTCAAAACTTTTTTGTACAAACTATTGCTTTTAATGTGGTTGGATTTATCCGACCCGTGTTGTTTTCTTAATTCCTCTGGTGGGCACGATGCATCGTGCCCCTACAAATTACTTATTGCGGGCAGACACAAGGTCTGCCTTTACATATTTAATCCATTACTATTTTCTTCACGCGATACGAATACGTCTCCTGTCTTCTTTCTTCTTCTTTTCTCACTCAACGCTATTATGCTATCCGCTATTTTATCCTCTTCCACCTTACCCCCTCAGGGGTATCTTCGAGAAGTATTCCTTTTTCCCTCAATTTATCTCTAATTTGATCCGATTCAACCCAATTACTCTCTTTTCTCGCCTCTTCTCTCTCTTCAATTAATTTCTTGATTTCTTGCTCGAAACTTTCTTCTTGATCAAAATCTTCCAAAATCCCCAATATTTCACCGGCTAATTCCTGATAATATTTAAGAATTTTTTCTAACACTTCTTTATTTTTTGTGCCCGGAGAGTTCAGGTAGATATTTACCTCTCTGGCAAAACTAAATAACCGGCTTAGGGCAACAGGTGTATTAAAATCATCATCCATAGCTTCTATAAATTTTTGTTCATTCTCTTTTCTTTTTTCTAAGATCAGCTCATCATTTTTATCTTTTGATTTTCTAAATTTACCCTGTTTTAATAAATGTTTTACATTAAAAATTGTATTATTTAATCTCTGCAAACTGCTCTCTGCTTGCTGAAGCTGCTCCTCACTAAAATTAAAGGGGCTCCTATAATGAGCTGAAAGGATGAAATACCGAATTATTTCTCCTTTGTATTTCTGGCTGATGTCTCTTACCTTCATTATATTTCCTAAAGATTTAGACATTTTCTGATTATTTAAACAAAGGTAACCATTATGCATCCAGTACCTTACAAACTGTTGATTAGTGTAAGCTTCGCTTTGGGCAATTTCATTTTCATGATGAGGAAAGATTAAATCTGAACCCCCGGTATGTATATCAAAACTTTTTCCCAAATATTTCATCGACATAGCTGAACATTCAATATGCCAACCGGGTCTTCCTTCCCCCCAGGGGCTCTCCCAGGAGGGTTCTCCTTCCTTCGCTCTTTTCCATAAGGCAAAATCTATAGATTCCTTCTTTCTTTCATCTACTTCTACTCGTGCTCCTTCTTTTAATTCTTCGATATTTTGACCAGAAAGTTTTCCATAACCTTTAAATTTAGATACATCGAAAAATACATCACCGTCTATTTCGTAAGCATATCCTTTTTCTTCTAATCCTTTTACCAGTTCTATTATCTCCTTGATATGTTCTGTTGCTCGAGGATGAACATCTGCTCTTTCTATATTAAGTGAATCAGCATCAATAAAATACTCTTGAATAAATTTTTCCGCTAATTCCGAGACTGTAATCTTTAATTCTTTTGCTTTATTTATCATTTTATCATCTATATCAGTTAAATTTTGTATGTATTTTACCTTATAACCCTTAAATTTTAGAAACCTTCTAACTACTTCAAAGATTATAAAAGGCCGGGCATTCCCTATATGAATGTAATTGTAAACTGTAGGTCCACAAACATACATGCCAACTTCGCCTTTTTTAAGAGGAATAAACTCCTCTTTTTTTCTTGTTAAAGTATTGTAAATCTTTAAAGGCACCTTTCTATTCCCTCTCATGTCCTTAGTGTATATTTTGCACAGCGCAAAACTAAAAGCGTAAAGCGCAAAACCAAAATTCAAAGCTGAAAATTAAGAAAAAGTTTTGAATTTTGAATTATGCTTTTTAGTTTTTCACTTTAAATTTTTAGTTTTTTGGTTTTTCATTTTCTCGAAGACAATCTAACTACATTTTTAAATTCATTAGATTTTCTATCCATTACACTTTTTACCCTACCAAAGATCATCCTACCGGCAGGAGTTTGCAAAATACTGGTTACTAAAATATTCACTTTTTTCCCAATATATTTGTGTCCATCTTCCACTACTATCATGGTACCATCATCAAGATAAGCAATCCCCTGCTCTGGTTCTTTGCCTTCCTTTATTATTTGGGTATTCATTTCCTCGCCAGGTAAGATAACCGCCTTTAGAGCATTAGATAAATCATTGATATTCAAAACAGGAATGCCCTCAAGCTGGGCAACTTTATTCAAATTATAATCGTTGGTTATTACTTTGGCTTTAATCTCTTTAGCAAGTTTAATTATCTTGGCATCAACCTCTTTGGGTTCATTGTAATCTTTGCCAACAATTTTTACCTTATTCTTTCTGATTTTAGTCATTTTATTAAGTATATCTAAACCTCTGCGCCCTCGGTTCCTTTTTAAAGAATCTGAAGAATCGGCAATATGCTGGAGCTCAGACAAAACAAAACGGGGGATTATAAGTTCACCCTCTAAAAATTCTGTTTGACAAATGTCTAAAATACGACCATCAATAATTACACTCGTATCTAAGATCTTGGGATGGACAAAATTCTTACTATTTTCTTTTCTTCTTACTTTATTAATATTTCTAAAATATCCAAAAAAATTGAATATTTCATCTTTTTTATTAATTCCTATATTTATTCCTAAAGCTCCCAGTATTACGCTTAATATAATAGGAAGATAGGAACCAATTATGGGAATAAATGAGAGTGAATAGGCTAACAAATTGGCAATAATAAGACCAATAATTAATCCAATTGTGGCAGCAGCAAAGTTTTGAGTGGGTATTTTTTGTAAATGGCAAATAATTTCTGAAAATAAACATTGGATTTTTGTATTAAACGCAAGGGAAAATAAAAAACCAATTGTTCCTCCTCCAGCTATTGCTAAGACCTTAAATAAAATATCATAATAAATATATGAGTCAGGAATAAAATAGAATTTATTATATACACCGTAGCCTATCACTGCGCCAACAATAATAAATATGATTTTTAAAATTCTTTTTGCTGGCATAGTTATTTCCTCCTTCTATGCGCTATTTTATTTATAAGAAAGTATAGAACTATCACCTCCCGTTTTTATATTTCCCAAATTGTATTTTATAAATAATATATTAAATT
>JAHJOY010000278.1 GCA_018819665.1 bacterium | reverse complement strand
TATTAAGAATTAAATTTAAAGATATATTATGCTATATTTCCTCTTGAAGGAATAATTAAATAATCTTAAATAAAGATTTGACCCAATAGTTGCTTATAAATTTAATAAGCAATTTTATTTTAGTATCCTTATAAAAAAAAGAGATGATTAGAAATGAAATGTTTGATTATTGCTGCAGGAGAAGGAAGTAGATTATCTAACAGAGGTGATTCTAAACCACTCGTTCCCCTTTTAGAATTACCCCTTATAGAACGAGTAATATTAAATGCTAAGGGAGCAGGTATTACCGATTTCTACATAGTAACTGGCTATAATGGAGAAAAACTAAGAAACCACCTTGACCGATTTGCCCAGAACAGAGACTTAAAAATAACCCATCTTAGAAATAACCAATGGGAAAAAGAGAATGGGCTCTCCGTTCTTGCGGCAAAAAAGGAAATAAATGAGAATTTTTTCCTATTGATGAGTGACCATATCTTTGATAAATCTATACTGGAAGATTTGATGCAGGAGAAGGTTGCCGATGGAGAAATTATATTGGCAGTAGATTATAACCTTAAGAATAAAACTGTTGATGTTGATGATGTTACCAAAGTTTTAGTTGATAATAAAGGAAGAATTATAAACATCGGAAAAAATATCAGAAAATATAATGCTTATGATACCGGAATATTTCTTTGTTCTCCAGCGATATTTGAGGCTTTGGAAGAAAGTTCAGACAATTGTGATACTTCTCTTTCAGCGGGAATAAAAATATTAGCCAAACAGAAAAAGGCAAGAGTCTTTGACATTAAAGGGAAATATTGGATTGATGTGGATGATGAAAACGCATTTAAGAAGGCAGAAAATATTCTTTTAGCTGATTTAATAAAAACTTCTGATGGCCCTGTATCCAGACACTTAAATCGATATATTTCCACTAGAATTTCCAAATATCTCTTGAAAACAAATATTACTCCCAACCAGATCTCTTTATTTTCTTTTATCTTTTCTATAGTGGGCGCCCTTTTTTTCTTTTTTGGAGGATATGCTAATTTACTAATCGGCGGAATATTAGCGCAAATATCCTCTATCATTGATGGCTGCGACGGAGAGATTGCCCGGTTAAAGTTTCAAACATCGGAGTTTGGAAGGTGGTATGATGCCGTCTTAGACCGTTATGCCGATGCCTTCCTTCTTTTTGGTTTAACTTATTATGCATATTTTTTAGGAGAGAACCTATTATATTTATTTATAGGATTTTTAGCTATCATCGGTGCTTTTATAAACAGCTACACTGCTGATAAATATGATGGATTAATGAAAAAAAATCTTACTCGCGGAAAACACTACTTTAGAATAGGCCGTGATGTTCGAATAGGTGTTATATTTATTGGAACCTTAATAAATCAACCCGTTTTGATCTTGTTTATCATTGCTTTTTTAATGAATACTGAGAATATAAGAAGAATACTAATTTTTTATAACAAAAAGTAATATTTTTTATTATTCTATGGGTGAAATTAACCGGAAGAAGCTAATTAAGAGTCATTAACGGCCAAATATTTTTTCTATATAATACTTGTATGTGAATTTGATTGTGTTATAATGTGAAATAATTAGTAAAAATATATTTGGTTTTTAGTTGGAGCTATGCATATAAAAGGAATTGGAATAAATATAGATTCTCCCACAATAGATGGAGATTTAGATATATTAGAAAAGGCTTTAGGTAATTTTCAGGATATAGGATTTGACTATGTCGAGATACCTGTTCACGGAGTCGATGCTATCTTTAAAGGGAGATTAAATTGGCTACAAACCAGGGTAATTACAGACATCCTGAAAAAGTTTAAATTAAGATATACTGTTCATGGTCCTAACTTATTAAATCTAATGGACGCCCGTAATTTCCAGCTACAAAAGGAGATCTTTAAATCAGGGATCGAGTTTACTAATGCTATAGGAGCAGAAATTTTTATATACCATAGTGGGAAAATCCCTTTACAGGTAGAAATTAAAGGCGAAGGTATCAGACAAAGTAGTTTTTTAAAAGTGCCTTCTCCAAAAAAGATCGATAGATTAAAGAAGATAGAAGTAAAAACCTTGCAAGAATTAGCTTCCTTTGCTAAAGATTTAGGAGTGACTATAGCTATTGAAAATACCTCTCCAGAGGTAGAAGAAGAGTCTCTCTGGGAATTATCTAAGCATATTAATAATGGCAGAATTTTTCCTCCTTCAGTGCTTACTTCACAAACACCTAAGCCCACTTTCTTACGAGAAATTAGTAAATATAATTATGGTACGAAGATCGAAGAATTAGTAGATCAAGTTAAAAAAATTGACCGCGAGAATGTGGGAATTACTTTAGATTTTGGCCATGCTTTTCTGGCTTCTAAATATTATCACTTCAAATTTTTGGATTCCATAAAATTAGCCCTACCTTATATAAAACATATTCATATTCACGATAGTTTTGGCAAGCCCAAAGTATCATATGAAGAACAGGATATTAATCTAATTCAATTTGGCATTGGGGATTTGCATATGCCTATAGGGTGGGGAGAGATTCCTTATAATAAGATATTTCGTATTTTAAAGAATTATAATGGAGTGTTATGTTTAGAGTTAAAACCTCGTTATAAGAAGTTTTATAAATATAGTTTAGAAATGGTAAAAGAACTTATAGAAAGTACCAGCAATAACCACAAATTAAAGAAAATCTCTCCTTTCTCCAAGAACGATTATTAAAGACAGATAGTTATTGTATTGAAATTAATTCCTCTAAAACGAAGTCAATAAAAGGTTTAGGTATATTTTTATCCCCCTTTTTCTTCCTTTTTTAGCTCAACTTTCCACCAGAAAGACCTTATGATTCGAATTAAATTTTCAGACAATAATTAATTTATTTGAATTATATGATTACAACC
>JAHJOY010000277.1 GCA_018819665.1 bacterium | reverse complement strand
TCTGTGTCCGTATGAGATGAGAGTAGTTTGTCAATAATTGTTTTTCCCATTATTTTCTCCCTGTCTAATCAATTTTTGTTTGGTTAACTGGTTAACGGTTAGCATAAGAAAACACGTCCCACGCCGTGCCTCTACTTCAGTCATTCCCGTGGAAAAGGGAATCTATCTTTTTCCTGCCCTACACCTGAATCCTAGTTTTTTACACGATACTCGATACTCAATACGCGATACGTAATATGATTCTATTCTTGTTCCTAATTTCTATTTTCTTCACTAAATACGATATACGATATACGATATACTAAAATACTATTCACTAACGACTAATTTAACAAGCGGCAGACTAAATTCATATCTCGCAAAGGGAATATATGAATTCCGGCTACTTCTTTAAATTTATGTATTTCACTAATAAGTTTTCGGGATATCTTTACTCCCTCCTCTACATCTTTCCCCCTCATTCTCTCTTTTACTCCGGGAGGAACAAAGATACCGGGCAAATTACTATTTAAATATTCAACCATCTTATAACTCTTTAAGGGCATAATCCCGATAATTTTAGGTATATTAATATGAGCGGTAAGTTTTAAAAATCTTTCCAATAGCCCTATATCATAAATAGGTTGAGTTTGAATAAAGTTAGCCCCAGCCGATACTTTTTCCTCAAACCGTTTTATCTCCTTTGTTAGATCCTGGGCAGTGGGATTAACTGCTATTCCGATAAAAAAATCTGTTTTATCTTTAAGCCCATCTCCACCGTACTCATATCCATTATTTAACTTATTTACCATTTTTACTAATCCTATAGAATCTACATCGTAAACACCTGTTGCCATAACATAATCCCCCATGTCGGGAGAGTCTCCGGTTAAAGCCAGAATATTCTTTACCCCCAAAGCAGATGCACCTAAAAGCTCAGCCTGTAAACCCAATAAATTTCTATCTCGGCAGGTTATATGAAAAATTGCTTCTAACCCTATTTTTTCCTGAATAATATGAGAAAGGGCAATCGGGCTCATTCTTAATTTAGCTAGAGGACAATCAGTAACATTTACTGCATCCACTAATTTTCTAAAGTTGGTACTATTTACTTCTGTTAAAATTCTCTCTAAATTTACAGTTTTAGGGGGATCTAACTCCACTGTTACTACAAACTTATTCGCTGCTAATTTTTCTCTTAAATTCATTAACTTTATATCCGCCTTTCTTTACTTTATCTAAAATTACAATCTCCCTTTTTAAAAAGGAACAGAGAACCGTCCCCTGTTCCTTTTCCTCTTTTCTTTACTATTCACTATCGACTAATTTATTCATTAATAATTTTTAGTAATTCTCGAGCCGCCTTTTCTGGTCCTTTCTGTTCATATCCCGGAATACCTAACCTCGTCCTTAACTGGCCAACTTTAACTCTATTTTCAAATAATTTACTGAAATATCTTAGGGCAATCCTCTCATGTAATTCTTTATACTGTAAGGGCCCGAAAATATTGGCAAAATAGCTGCGTACCAAGCCTTTTTCTGTTGTAGTCCCCTTGGCTAATCGAGCTCCTTCTCGAAAGACGGCAATTGCTTCTTCTGCTGAAAAAAACTCTTCAAAAATAGGGTGGCTATCATCTACTTCTTCATAATTATTAGCATAAAGAAAATAATCTACCTTATATCCCTTTAACACTTCCTGTAAAGTAGTAATAGGTATGACCGCTCGAGCATTAATCTTATGAGGACTCATAATAATGGATCTATCAATTACCCCAAAGGCATAACCAGATTGTAAATCATCTAATCTGACAAATGCACCCACTTCAGTACCATAGCTTTTTATCTCTCCTTCTTCGGTTATCTCCAGAGATCCCATATCATCATAGATAATAGTCATATCGCGAATATATTCCTTAGCTAAAACTCTAAAGGCCTCTAAAGACTCTGACTTTCCTGCCCCAGTATCTCCCACTATTACCAGATTAGCAGATTTACTATTTTTTAAACAAATTCTTACCATTGCTCCATGAACAGGCAACCGGCCTCTCTTCATCATCACAATATTATGTAAAGTAAGTATCATCTTTTTAATATAGCCAAAATATCCCATTTCATCTCTTGCTGGAAGTGCTGCTATTAAAAGATTATTCTCTTCATCATCATAAAAAACTGTGGGAGAATCGCCATATTTCTCTAAAGAAGCCGGAGGAACTCCGAAAAGATAAATTGCTTTAGGTACCCCTAGAAGTTCTTCATCATGGGCTAATTCAAAAAGATTTGCCAGGGCTGTACCCAGACCAATAAATTTATTGTAAAAATAGAAATAGATAATTAAATCTCCTACCTTTGCTGGAAAACAAAGCCAATCTCGGGGATTTATTTTTACCTCCTGGAGGGGATTTGTAT
>JAHJOY010000276.1 GCA_018819665.1 bacterium | reverse complement strand
ATGCATTCTTTAACATAGCGCATAACTACTCCAGAGTTTGCGAAGTGCCCAAAGAGCATTTTAGTGAAAGCGCGAAAACACTTGAGCCACAAACTCTGGGTTATCTGAAATCGCTATTAATACATTTTTCCTGCAATATAAATCTCTTCTTCCCAATTTACCGGACAGTTCCTTGAAAGCTTTTTACACACATTTGTAAACACCAATTCTCTAAAAGTCTCATACTCTCTAATTTTTTGTTTGTTTAGGTCAAATCCAACTAAAAGCTTGCCCGCATACCAGTATCTGTTATCGGGTAATTCGATATCTGGAAGAAGGACACCATCAGGAAGAAACCAAAATGTTTTGTCGGCATATTTGAATAAATTTGGATTATCTTTAAATCTTTTTAGATCCACCTCTCCGTGTGTAATAAATCTTGGTTTACCTCCATACTTTTTATTGAGAGTTTCCACTCTTTTGTTAACCTCTATAATATGATTACCTTCAAGCAGATAATCCTTCAACTGCTCCCCTCGGCCTTGTGCACGGAGGAGTTCCAAAGTAAGCCACTCAACCTGTAAATTTACAGCAATATCAACAATCCAGTCAATATACTCAATATTCTTTCGAGTTACCACAAAATCTATAGCTACATTAACCCCGATTTCTTTAGCCTTCTCAATCGTAGTAACTGTTTTTTCAGCACCATCAACCCCACGAAGTTCTTTGTAAACCTTGCCAGGTCCATCAAGGCTTATAAGAACCCATTCTGTACAATCTTTGAGCATGTGAAGCTTCCTATCGTCCAACAGAAGTCCGTTTGTTATTACTCCACACTGCAAGTTAAGAGAAGTAGCATATTGAAGGATTGGAATCATATCTTGCCTGATAAATGGCTCCCCTCCGTGAACGGTAAAGGTTTTCCCTCCAATTTCTGAAAACCTCTTCAGGATTTTCTTCCATTCCTCAAATGATAACTCTTCCTTCTTTTTTTGTCCCGCATCAACAGCACAGTGGATACACCGACTATTACACTTTAAAGTAATATAGCCACTTAGTTCTGTTCTCATTAGAGATGCTCCTTTAACTTAGTGATTTTATCTAACATTCTCAGCATATACGACGTTCCCGTTAGGCAATGTCCCGAAGGGAAACGAGTAGTCATAGTGTATGTGTTATCGGAAGTTGATTCATCTTAGCAATCTCGCTTGTAAATTACCTCTTTGACCCGTAGTTCTTGGATAGGTTTCTTTGCCTCAGGAAATCCTATCCCAAAGAACTCGTCGGTGTGTCCTGCTGTCAGGATAAGTGCGGTATTCAATCCTTTGTTTTTTCCAGCTATGGCAATTACATCTTCACCGGCATTTAGTGCCCCAGCATCACAGGCAATCAGCGTAATCTCTATGGCAACTTTTGTTCCGGACCCAAACAGATAAAGTGTTTGGGCAATTACTTGGGCCATATTGCAACCATCTGGGATATTGATTCCCCTGAAAACCTCAGTAGCTTGAATGATCCAGTTGACACCCATATCCTTAAGCTCTTTACGTACTGGTGAATCATGGTCTATGCCGCTGGGATACTCCTTTGCTCCCGTTTTAATTTCATATTCCCTTCGCATTTTTTCGGACATAGATCCAACATCCCAAACTACCTCAGCACGATCTGTCACAACTATTATCTCATAGTCTTTAGTTCCCAGTTCTCTAACAGCCCTCTTTGCACTATCACCGGTAGATGATGCTACTACTATCTTTTTAATTCCCAATTCTTTAGCTCTTTTCTTAATTAATGCAAATAACTCATCCATATTTTCACCTCTCTATTGTTTTACCTTTAATTTCCGATAACCTAAAATAACCGAACTACCTCGTTTATGCTACCAGATTGGTTATTTTGCGGGCGTGGTTTACTGCCTGTATCGAAAATCCAGTAAACCTGCCCTTCTGTATCCTCTTTTTGAATTATTTTCTAACCAAAAAAGTAACTTATGTCCTCCGAATAAGTGCAATTGGTCGATCTATTTTATTTGCTTGTTCTAATGGCTGCCAAAGATCCCAGTTATTCCACCAACCCATAAACTCAAAATTCTTAAGCCCTGATACAAAGCACAAGAACTCCTGGGGGTATATGGCTCTTTTGATTTCTTTCCCAACAATGTTGAGTTTTTTCCCGTGATCATTCACTTCGAGGGTAATAGTTTCTTCAATGGTTTGCTCGACACAATTAACCAACTCCCATGAAACCGTGGTCTTGACTTGTATCCCGTCACGTTCAATCTCCCACCTATCTCCTTTTGATTTTAGTGGATCATATTGAATACACCAATCAAGTAAGTAAAGACCGCCTTTCTTCAATGCTTGGGCAACAGAGTTGAAATGGGTTATCAGTTCAGAAGTGCTCTTCACATACAAAGAGCCAAGAGTTATATAGACAAAATCGACTAACATATCAAGAGAGAAATCTACCATATTTCCATAAATGAGATTTACATCCGCACTAATGTGTGAAGCTTTTTGCCTACTATACTCCAGCATAGCTTTGCTTAAGTCAAGCCCATTATATTGGTATCCTCTTTTGATAAGTTCTTCCATATGAGGACTATTTCCACATCCCACTTCCAAAATTGATTTTACAGGGATCTGCGAAAAGCGCTTAAAGCATTCCTCAAAGACATCAACTTCAGCAGAAATATCACGATAGGAAAAGGCTATTTCGTAATATTTTGGATTATCGTACAGATTAGACATATTCATCTCCTCCTAGTTGACCGGAATTTTGCACAACGTTTTTGGGATTCCCAAAGTCAAATTCAAATCTTACTTTAATATCTTTTTTGATTCTGGGAATCCCATGTTAGGCAAATTTACCCACATTCTTATCATTACAAATCAATTTCGAAAAGTACGCCACGCTCTGTAAAACCACATTGTCTGTAGAATTCTCTCGCTTTTATATTTGTCTTCTCAGTGCTAACCTCAACTTCACAGCATCCGAGTTGACGACTCTTTTTAATAGCACTTAATAGCAATTTCCTACCAATGCCTTTACCACGATAACTTTTAGGGACGATAAGCTCGTCAATTAACCCAGAGAGACCACGATGCAAAATTGTCTTACGAGTCGTAAAGTTGACAAACCCAACTATGATTCCTTCTATCTCTGCAACCAGAATATAAGAGTTAGCCTCACTTAAAAGATTTCGACAGTTCTCAGCAATCAGTTTAATGTCAATACCTTCAGTATCGCCAATAGCTTCGATGAGTTCAAGCGTCAACTTCCCAATTGTTAATAGGTCGGATTCCTTTGCTTCTCTGATGAGAATATCGGTCATATCAAACCTCCTAGGGAGTAATTTTGCCTAATTTCTTCGGTATTCGTGAGGTGCGAGCGTAAGCGAGTATTTGGATAAGCGAAGCAAAGTTGTCAACTCGCTGTTATACGCCGTCGCAGGTCTCTCAATCTGTAGGAAAGTCAAGCTCATTTTCAGGAATTCCCTGTGTCTTTCCGTGCTCTATCGCTTCTCTCCATGTGCTTTTATCGTCTTTCAAATGTTTAAATTGTTTATCATTATAAACCACTATGATTTTGTCTTCGTTCCAGAAATGTGCATACCAACCGCGCAAGATATAAGGCTGTAAGGCATTAATTTCTTCTCTTGAACATCTTACTTCATAACCATGCCATCTTCCGATATTTCCTTTGTAATCAATCGGCATATTGTCCTTGGTAATCGTTGCTTTATAAACGGCAAATTTGTTGATAATCGTTGGGTCACTTAACCCCTCAGCAATTATACTACCTTTCCAATCCTTCATCTTTCATCACCTCCTCTTAAAGCGATGGCGGATAACGCTACGGGTGTTTCTGGCGTTGCCATCCCGTTAGGGTTGGCGTAACTTTTACCTATCCAAAAGGCGGTGGTATTTCGTCTAACATCCTGCGGTTTTACTAATCCGTTGTCAGACATTACTCATTACGAAATTTTTTTTCCAATATATATAATATGTTGGTTAGCCCCTAAGATTGATGGATCGGATCCATGTAAATAAAAGAAATCGATCCATTCTTTTAGTTTTTCTTTTGGTAATAATTTTAATATTTCCTCACTTTGACAGCCCAGACCTTCCGCACCTGAAATCTTTAGCATCTGCAAAGAAAATTGTTGCATAAATGGTTCAATTTCTAAAGGATGAAAAAAATATGATTCGGTAAATCCTGTATCAAAATCATCTACATTAATACCAGTAGACATAGTTTTATTAAGAATAGGTATCCATTCACTAATTTTCTCAGGCGACCTCTTTAATAAAGAAATCAATTGAGCAAAAGCTGTAACAAATGTTATGACTAAAATACCATTAGGTTTTAAGATGCGCAGACATTGATCTATTGCTTTAATTCTATCTTCTTTGTTTATTAGGTGATACAAAGGCCCCATGCATAATACAGAATCAAAGCTATTTGCAGGAATAAAATCAATTTCTAATATATTTGCATGAATATAATTTTCTAATTTAATTCCAATTTCTTTACCTTTTTCTTTTGCAAATTCAATATTTTTTTCAGCTAAATCTATAAGTGTGACATTATGTCCTTGTGATGCAAGATAAAAAGAATACTTTCCTGGGCCACCACCAATATCAGCAATTTTAGATTTCGATGGAATAAATTCATCCAAATTTCTTTTTGTAATTTCAAATTCGAGTGGATGTCTGTCCATTCTTGTCCATTCAGTATTAACACCATTATTGTAGTATTCTTGTATTATAGTCATTAATTTTATTTACCTCCGTGGTAAATTACGTTTACCGTTTCCAGCATATCTGAAGTTGCGACCGAAGAGAGAAATTTGGGTAAAGCGACCATCGGGAGCGAAACCAGATATGCTGTGTTGTGTGATGTTGGTAAAAACTTTTCATTGTTAAAATTCATGATTATCAGACACAAACATTCCCCCATCAACTATTATACACTCACCATTGATATATGATGAATCGTCACTGGCCAAAAATAAAGAAACATTGGCAATTTCTTCTACTGAACAAATTCTTTTCAGGGGATACGTCTTGGCTATGTTAGCAATCCATTTTTCAACTTCATCTGGAGTACGATCGCCTTCTGAATTGGCTATTCTCACAAATCCAGGACAAATAGCATTGCAACGGATTTGGGGAGCAAAATCTATAGCTATTGTTCTCGTTAAGGAATTAATCGCAGCTTTTGTCACAGGATAGACACAGAAATTTTTCAAAACCCGGAAAGCTGCACCTGACGAAATATTTACAATTGTCCCTCCACCACTTTCCAATATCAAAGGAATTGCATATTTAGCAAACCTGAAGTAGCCATTTAGGTTTACATCAATAATATGATTCCAGTCTTCCTCCGGGATTTCTACAACATTTCTAAAGATATCACCTTCATAGGAAGCCGCACAATTTACAAGACAATGTAACTTCCCAAATTTCTGTCTAGTTATCTCTATAGCCCTTTTAACCTCATTCGTCTTCGAGACATCTGTTCTTACAAACAGGCCTTCGCCTCCATTTTCCTTAATCTTGTCAACAGTTCTCTGCCCCATTTCTTCTAAAACATCGACAACCACGACTTTTGCTCCCTCAGAAGCAAGCTTAAATGCAATAGCACTTCCTATTGAAGGCCCACCGTTTTTATAGCCTGGTGCGGCCCCTGTAACTAAGGCTATTTTGTTTTGCATCTTCATAAAATTTACCCCCTTAAGATAAAAAAGTTTTTACCAATTTCATATAACAAAGGACAGGTTGGCAAAGTCCATAGTTGCATTGAGGACTTGTGTGCTCAAAAAAATAATTCACACATCATGGCTTATACAAGCCTACCATGGATTTGGGCGGAGGGGCGAAGCCCCAAAGCTGCCAACCCGCAGTTAGGCATAGTGCCAAGACATGTTCACTAGGTCTTCCTAAACGCCATCATCATAAAAAAGGGAAAATGATAGAATCTGCCGTATCTTTCCGGATCTAGCTCGTTTATCATCTCATCTGTTGGTCTTACGTCGGAGAGTGTTTCCAACCTGAAACCGTTATTATGAAACTCACGCATATATGTTTCGAGAGTTCGGTGGAAGTAGTAGACCTTCACTCCTCGTGATGACAAGCCATTATACAGTATAGATGTTTCAGAATTAAAGTAGTTATTGACTTTTCCCCTAATGACAGCTGAATAGGGATTGTTTAGAGAGAAAACAGCACGTCCGCCGAGCTTGAGCAGAACACTTATAGTAGATATGAATCCTATGTAATCGGGAACATCATCCAAAACCAAGTTGCTAACTACCAGATCAAAGCGATTCTCATATTCAGGCAAGGGTGTACTAAGATCGTAAACCATGTATTTAGTTTTGTGCGAAACGTCTCGGTTACGTGCGTAGTCAATGAGTCTGGGGGCAATATCAATTCCTACAATTATACCACCTTTTTCCGAAAGGATTCTGGAGATAGATCCTTCGCCACATCCAGCATCGAGTATGCGAAGTCCGCGGACTTCGCCGACTATGTATAGGAAAGTAGGTACGATGAAGCTGTGGTAGAGAGAAAACTTCTTTTCCCTGTCTTCATCTAGAAGATTGACATATTCGTCAGCGTATGTATCGTAAGTATTTTTCAATATTTTCATCTCCTTTGCCCTGGCACTGCGTCTAACGTCCCGAGTGTTTGCGACGTCAACGTCCCACAGGGTTTGGCAGCAGTTTTGCCCTCCATTTCTTTCCTTATAACCAGCAAAACTGGTGACAAAAGTTGATGTTGTAAACACTCTGTTAGCTGATGTTTCAAAGGGCTGTACTAAATACACAGCTTAAAACAAATATAAAGGACAAGTATTTATCGGTAACTTAATACTCCTCTAGCTCAAATTTCAATTCATTTAAGAAAGTATTTATAACACCAAGTCGCTCTTCATAAAATTTTCTTCCTGTTTTTGTCTTTAATCTGTTTTTCTGTTCTATTAATGACTTAGCATATTTTTTAATCCTTCTGTAAGCAGATTTGTAGCTCGTATTAACTTTATTTGCTTCTGCCATGGCATCCCAAAGTATGCTGATCGCCCCTACTTCATCCAAATAATCTGCATCCATTACAATGTAACTTTCCAAACTTAATGGCTTATCATTTTCTCGGAAACTATGATTTTCAATCGCTTCCAGAATCTTTTCCTTCTTTTCTTCTTCAATATCAATTTTTAACAAATAATCGTTTGCAATACTCTTGCTCACGATTGCGTGATGAATTTCATCATCCCAGCCTACGTCATGAAAAATTGAGGCTATTCTCACTACTTCCTGATCTCCACCTTCAATTTCGTTTATCCTTTCAGCCCACTTCAATACCCTCAATGTATGTATAAACCGGTCTCTGAATGTATGACTAGATTTCCTAGAATTTGAACGAATTTTCTCTCTTGTATACTCTAACATATCATCGTAGTCGATTCTCATTGTAAATCCCCCTTTGAAATGTCATCAGCTAACGATTAATAATCGCAATACTGCGTTTATCCTACCAAAATAGCATAATATTCCCAGTATTGCTGATATTTCTTACTATCGTCTAGTACCTTTAAGATTAAATGCCCAAATACTTTGGCTGTCCTGGCATATTTATGTATACGATAAAATTTTTTAAAATCCTCTTTTTTTAATCCTTATTTAACTCTTCGAAATAAATTCAATTGCATTTTGCAATATTTCATTAAAATTATCTGGATATTCATGGTCTAAACCTTTAAAGATTTTTAATTCATATGAAATTTTTTTACTACTTAATAAATCGGCGAATCTTCTGGAACATTCATAGCAATCATCATCTTTATCACCACAAACAATATAACCTTTTATCCCCTTCTCCCTTATCTTATCTAATAAAGGTACCCATTCATCAATCTCAGGTAACCACGGAGCAACAAGTATAAATCCTTTTACCTGAATTATATCCTTCAGAATTGAATATAAGGCAACTCTCCCCCCTGCGGAAAATCCACCAATAATAGTATTATCAGAATCGATATTATGCTTTTCTAAAATATTTTCATAATGTTCCTTCAGCTCTTGTGAACCTTTTTCAATATCCTTCCACTCATAACCTTCCGAAAACTGAATTTGAGAAGACTGTGGTAAGGCTAATAAGTAATTTTTGTGTACACAAGAGCTCCAATAGTCTTCTGTTATCTCAATATTTTCTTGGTCACCATGTAGGGCAATAATCAAGGGATACTTATATTGTTCATTTATCTTCTTGGACACAATTATTTTTAAATCGGGTTTCTCATTTCTTTTGGCTTCTAACTCCCTTTTTTTACATATATCTAATAATTCATCAAACTCTTTATATTTATTAAGTGACTTTAAATCTTCATCTTCAATTAAGTAATGGTATTGATACCAAAATCCTTTTTCTACTATCGATTCACTCATTATCTGTAGTGCCAATTCTTCAAGCCCTGCCTTATTGGCAATTGTATATCGAAAATTGTATATTTGAGCAAGATTACCTTTTATACCTTTATAATTCTCTGTTATGAAATTATACGCTTCCAAATAATCACCTTTCATATACATTTCCAATGTTCTGTTTATTAAGCTTGTATAGGTTATTTTTTTCAAATTTATCTTCTCCTTATTTCATTATGTACTTATCTAATTAGTAAATTTTAATCTTCTTTAAAATATTTATAAGCTTGCGAAGCCATGCCCTAACAACGCGTAGGGGAAAATTTCATATTCCTTTATTATCCAGTTACTTCTGTGCATGAACATGATAATGCCAACTGGTTCTGTTATTAAAAAACTCTTCAATATGCCTTAATCTAATAATTTTAAATTTTTCTAATAACGTCCTTACTTCTTCTACATTTGCATAGTAATGGGGCATATCAACCTCAGGACCCTCAGTCTTAATTATAGTATTATTATCAATTTTTTTATAATCTGGATTGTTAAAGGATGGATTATCCTTAGAATTTAATGTAATAAATATTTCCCCGCCAGGTTTTAAAACTCTATATATTTCATCTAATACTATATTAATTCCTTTTGTGTCGGTATGGTAAATGGTATGGTAGGATAAAATACAATCAAATGTTTCTGACTTATATGGAAGGTTCTTAATATCACCAATATTTACATGTATTTTTTGTCCTCTTCTTTCTGCTTTATTCTTTACTAAGTTTATTGCTTTTTCTGATAAATCAAAGGAAAAAACTTCAAAACCGCTATCAGCAAACAAATGTGAATGCCTACCTTTCCCACATCCCAGATCAAGAAATTTCTTAAAACCTATCTGCTGCCATCTATGCAAGTAATAATAAACATCCTCTGACGGTTCATTCCAAATTTGCTCTTTTACTTCATCCCAGTTCCATGCTTTTGAATCTACCATTGTTTATTCTCTCCTTTTAATTCAACTAAGTATTAATTCAGAATATGGGCTACATTGCAATAATGTTCCAAGCGTATCTAAAGTCCGCTGTCAAGCTGGATTTGAGCAGAGCACCAAAGGCACGTAGCCAGATACACTCTGTTAGGCGATGCTGAACACAACATATCTTTCAACTTTTATAAACTTCAGATCTATTTCTTCTTCTTCAAAATGCTGCCAATTAACAATGGAGCGATGAAGGAACATCGGCTTTCTTACAAATCTTTCTTATGTATACGACAAAGGTTTCAAAAATCCTCTTTTTTGGTAAAATTTATTGTAACTACTTCAACGAAGAAGAAAATTGAATAGAGACGTAAAAATGCAACAAAAAAAGAGTAGAAAATAGGGACACCTATTTATCTAACTTTACAGACGACCAGCCGATTTCTTCAGGCACTACATACTCAAGCTCATTTATTTCCTTGCTTTTTTCTACGCTTCCAAAACATACAACAATAAACAGAATGATTGCAGCAATTGCAAATGAGCCAATTATGGTAATCAAGTATCGTTTAGGTTTCAGTATACCCTTTCCTTTTAGTAATATCTTTCTCTATTAAAAAAGGTGTAAATAAGGGCAATAAATAATATTAAAGATACTATTGTAAAAACCAGAGAGAATATACTTGGCAAACAAAAGGTAACAAGAAGCGTAAATGCAACAGACAGACAAAACAAGGTTGCGATTAAACTACCGTTTTTCTTTCTTTTCGAGAAATCTGCCAAATAAAAGATGGCAGCGACTAATAAAATTGCACTGAATATTATTTTGAATGTGCTCTCTCCATAAACAATCCAACTCAAAAAAGCAATAGCAATACTTCCGATAATAGTTAGCCATAAAATTGTTTTATTATCCATATTCTCTTTCCTCCTTCATTTGGCCTTTGGGGTCAGCCGGTGGAGACCCGACTCCTCTTATTTCAAATTTTTAATATTTTCTTCAAATATAAATTTATCCGACTAATTAATTAAAAAAAGGGGGGCTCTATATTAAAAACTTACCATCTTTATAGACCAGCTCGCTATCCGCGTAAATTTCACCGCCCTTTTTCATATCACAGAGCATATCCCAGTGTATAGCCGATTGATTTTTACCCAACGACTCAGGTATAGACCTTCCGATTGCCAGATGAACTGTCCCTCCAATCTTCTCGTCAAACAACATATGCTTGGTAAATTTCTTTATATTATAATTTGTACCTGCCGCTATCTCCCCTACATACCTTGCCCCCTTATCTGTCTCAAGAATCTGCTCCAACAGCTCCTGGCCCTTGGCTGCCGTCACCTTTATTACCTTCCCTCTCTCAAAGGTCAATTGAATATCTTCGATTTCTCTTCCCCCATATATACCAGGAAAGCTGAATCTGATACGGCCCTCTACACTATCCTCTACCGGCCCGGTAAAGACTTCGCCGTCGGGAAAATTCACTCTTCCGCAGCAGTTTACCCATTTTCTGCCTTCAATAGACATATTTAAATCAGTATCTCTGGAAACTATTCTGAGATGTTTTTTACCATCTAATATTTTACATATAGCTTCCTGTTTCTTTTCTATTTCTTTCCACTCTGCTATGGGGTCTTTGCTACCAATATAACCTGCTCCGTAGACAAAATCTTCGTACTCTGAAATTGACATGTTCGCTTCCTGGGCATTTGCCTGATTGGGGAACATTGTCCCACACCATCTTAGCTCCTTTTTGGCGACTCTTTCAAAAAATATCTTGGTAATTTCGCTTGAACCTTGAGCTGATAATTTCATTTTTTCGGGATTTACATTGCTAAACATTCTGGTATTGGGCTCGCCAAAAAGGGATAACAGCACATCTACTGTTTCAAAAGCCTTTTTTACACTGACAGGTACATATTTTATCTGTTCCCCACTGCCACCTTTTAATAATATCTCTTTCAACTCTTCACTGTTTATCATCACCTGAGGAAGGGCTCCCAGCTCAACTGCCAGGCGGTAGCTTTCTTTAATCAAAGGCAGGGTGACTACATCACCCACAATTATTATTTTTTCTCCCTTTTTTAGATCAAGTGAATACTCTAAGAGCACCTCTGCATGTTTTTTTATTCTATTGTCCATTTTTTACCTCCTTAAAAAATATCTTATATCCTGGTTTATACCATAATATGGTTATTCCCCAAAAAGCTAAAAAATATTTAAAAGCATAGTATATACACAATGTATCGTAAGTAATTTGATAGTATTTTTGGATTTGTTGGTTACTATTTTTTACTTCTTGGATTGTAATCATAATATAATAAATCAGTATTTCTTTGCAATTTTTGGCAAAAAAGGGGACAGGCTACTTCTTTTAAATAATGCGAAAATATGGATAAAGAAGTAGCCTGTCCCCTTTTTTTACCCAATTAGGCTTTTCTTGATATCCACCAGCACACCAGGAACAATATCCCAGGGGTGGGGAGTGCTATGGCTATTATATAAGGATAAGGTCGGGGCGAGATCATCCAGAAGTGCACCGCTACATTTGCCAGGAAGAATCCAATATTGATTACTCCGCCCAATCCCTCCCAACGCCAGGCAAGGCCCAAACCCAGAACACTTAAGATTAAAGTGAGGGGGATCAGGTTTTCTATAGGAGGATAGTCCTTCATTGTATGCGGGTCTGCTGTACCGGTTTGTACCCAATTTACCGCGTAACCGGTAAGCATAATCAGGGCAAATACGATAATTACAATGCTCCAGATTCGAGCAATCCACCGCAACCTAAATTCAGTTTTATTCATGCCTTGGCCCTCCTTTCGGCTTTAACTTAAAAACCCTCTTTTAGAAGGGAAAGATATTTTCTTCTGTCAGTATCAAAAACAAATATCTTTTGCTGATAATTTCCTCTTTTAAGTGATATGGTGCGGGTAGCTTGCTGCAACGATTCGGGCTATTCTTGGTATATATAGATTATAGGTTTTTGCAGAAGGGATGTCAAAGAAAATAGGTGCCTGTCCTTATTTTTCCTATACTCGTAATGACAAAAATCCATTAGAGGGGTGTTCCCTGACAGGATTTGCATAGATAATTAACTAAATTATCCAGATTGCAGCTTAGGAGGATGATATATTTGTCCCCTGCCCCGGCATAGAGAATAAGCTTATCTTTTCTCACGATTGCCCCTACCGGAAAAACCACTGCCGGTACATCTACCGGATATTGCTCATCACCATACAATTCATAAGGAGCTGAAGGAATGTAAATTGGATGTCTGGTTCGGCAAAGAACTTTCTCTGGATTTTCCAGGTCTAATAAGGCAGCACATATCGAGTATCCCCTTTTAATCTTTATAGATAACCCGTATGCTTTACAAATATCCTCCTCTATCTCACCAACACTATGATAAATAAGTAACCATCCCCTGTCGGTCTTGATTAGAGGAGTGCTGGGGCCAATTTTCTCCTTTTCATGTGCTAAATAGCCCGCTTCTAAAAGAAGATTCTGCTGACGTTGTTCATAAAGCTTTTCCCATTCTTTTTTATATTTAGAAGGATTTAATAATTGTTCTATACCAGCTTCAAAATAAGCCAGGTGAATATTAGGATGGAACCGCAAAAGTATATAGTGTCGACCATCTATCGGTTCAGAGAAAGGGATGGCATTACGCGAATCAAAGGATTCTACCAGGCCATGATAAGAAATGTTTACGAAATCTTCGGTGGAGTAAATAGCAATTCGGTCGGCATTCTCGCCTTTGAAGGGAGGTTTAATTTTACCACACCCGACTAATAAAAATCTATGGTCATATTTAATAATCCTTAGGTCCTCTATTCCATAAGTAAAGTCCTGGTGGTCAGTGCCATCACCTTTGATTACTACATCCCGAAATCGAGTGAAATTAATTCCGTCATCACTCACCAAAGGTAAGACCTCGGAAATATAATTTTCCAGGTAAGAGCGCTCTATACCAAGTTTTTCATCAAAGAATTTACCTTTCCGATATCCCTGGTGGCATCTTGGTAATAAAATGACTTTATCCTGGAAGATTTCAGCTCCCGGGTTAAAAACAGCCCCGATTTTTAGTGTATCATCTTCTTTCCAGACTAGCCCCAGGTCTTGAGGTTTTACAATAGGATTGTCTATAAAAGAATTCATCTTGAAGATAGTATCTCCGGAGTCCAGCAAAATGATTTCACCATCACCTAATTTTTGAATAGTTTGATTAAATGAGGATATCATCTTACCCTCCTTTTCTGATTCCGATTCCGAGTTTCTCTTAACTCTTCAAATAATTTTATAAATCTCTCGGCAATTCTTTCCGCTTCATAGTCCTTTAAAAAATCCTTTATTCTAGTAAGGTTGAATAATTTGCCCTGGAACAGCTCAATAAGTTTAGTTTTCATATCTTCGAAGTCTCGATATTTTATAATTTCATTTCCGTGTAACTCTACATAGTTTGACTGATGAAACAGTATGGGACAGCCAGAACCTAAAAGTTGGCAGACCGAACTGGACACCACTGCTGGATACTTTTGGGAGGACTCCCTGTGAATGAGTAACACATCTGAGGCATACAGATAGTCATATAACTCATCTAAAGGGAGAGCCTTTACTTTAAGGTCTATAAAATTGTATTTCTTCTTCGCCTGATATAATTCATCCAGTTCACTTTCGGGATTAGCAATAACCACATATCGGAGAGAATATTCTTGGGTTAATTCATTTAGGTAAGGTAAAGCAGATATAACATCTTTTGACCTGAAGCCAAAGGAGAATACAATCTTTTCATTCTGGGGCAATCTTAACTTTCTTCTGGCTTCTTTTTTATTCCCCAGTTTGAGAGGGTGATAAGGATAAGATATCATATGAATCCTTTCAGCAGGAAAAGATTTGATTATATAATCTTTATATCGCTGGTCAAAACATACAATAGCATCCCAGTCAAATTGGTAATAAAGGGGATCCTCCGGGGCTTTACCCTCATGGACGACCTGGACAGTAACTGCTTTTTTCTTAATCTGGGGAAAGACCTCAAGTAGTTTTTCAGCAGGTAATCTCTCTACATTTTGAGCGACAAAGATTTCATATTCTTCATTTAAAAGCGGAGAAGGATCAAAGGAAGTCGCCCGAGTAAATGGTATGACTTCATCAACCCTAAAATGTCTGATTACAAAATCCTCATCTTCTTGAAAGGTTGGACGGGCATCAGGATGTTTCTGGGCAGAAAATATTTTAAGTTGGTGGCCTAATTTCACCCAGGCTCGACCTAACAATTCCGCATGAATGGAAGGACCATTAGCGGCATTCCAAAGACACATCATTGCTATCTTCATCTTATTCCCCCAAATAATTAAAATAGGGTCCCCATTTTCCAGCAAAATGCCAAAGGACTTAATCGTTAAATTTGACTCCCAGACAAAAATATCTTTCTGTGCGACGAGTCAGCTCTGGAGTCCAGAGCCTTACTTCACTTTATCTCTCAGCCAGATATTCACTGCCTCAGGACTCTCCTGCCTTGGTAATAACGTAATGGCATTGTTTGGGCATTTCACCCTACACACGCCACACCCGAAACACCTGGTAAGATCGATATACACCTTAGCAAGAGCAGATGAGTAAAACTGAGCCCCGAACTGACATTGACTCATACAAGATTTGCACCCTGTACAGAGGTCCAAATCTATCTGGCAGATGTACTCTGCCCGGAAGAAGTGAGGAGCGCCTCGTTTCTCAATATACCCCTTGTAGGCTCCACAATCACGATCACAATTACACATGCCTACAACATAAGGGGTTACTCCTGTCCAAATGCTATGTATCAGCCCTTCCTCATCATATTGGCGAAAAATCCTCTTGGCTTCCTCCTTGTCAAGCACCTCCAGGGATGAAGCGGCATCAGGAAACTTACCCAATATATTCCATTTATCCATCCCCAGACCGAAACAGTATCGTTTGTCTGTCTTTCCTGTTGTGATGAACCGGCATCCACAAGGCATTCTCGTAATAGAGTCTATCATATCTATTACTCTTTCAACATCTTCTATGGGCAGTACTTGGCCGAAATGTTCGACCTTCCGATGTGCCACCAGCTCATCTTCGCTGGGTTGAACCTCAGGAAGCTCAGTCGATGACGGAACATCTTTTGACACCTTTTGTGTCTTGGACACACTGCCGATAGCCGGTATCACAAAAGTCTCCCAGAAGCAATTGTTCCACTCAAAACGTGTTGTAGCCCCAACGATGCCCTTTTGGGCGGCAGAAAGCTCCTCATGGAGTAATTCTTCGGCGTAGTTCTTCATTTGAAGATACCATTTCTTCCCCTCGCCGTGTTTAGTACAAAACTCGCACATTTTGCCCTCCTTTCGTCGCAAAAGTAAGCGAACAGATTAAGCCCCTCAATCCTCCAATATAGGTTTTCTAAAGTTGTCTCCTCTTCGCTTTTCTGCAACATAAGTAATTTTATATATAATATTTTGCGAAAATAAGAAATATTTTACTCCTTAACATTAAGTTCTTTTTTATTATCTTATTAAATCAAAGCCAAAATCTAATTTTTAATTTATTTTAATGCTTCAGTGACTTCTTTCTGAAAATCTTCTTGGTCAAGCACGAAAGATTTTATAGGCTTTGTGTTTACGACGCATCCCTCAATATTACCCCTTTTTCTAATCTCCTGAGGCTCTTTCGATTTGTCTATCCATCGGATGGAGATTCCTGGAGCAATCTCCTTTATCGTTTGTTCAGTCTTTTTCAGGAAGAAATAGGAAAAAGGACAATAGGAAGGTCCATGGAAGAGCAAGACTTTGTCTTTATCCTCTTCTTGAGGAATATATTCAGTTCCCTTCTTCTTAACAGGTTGATAGATAAAACCTTCTTCCAAAGGATAAAATAAAAAGTCAGGATCTTCTCCCACTTGCTTGAACCCCATTCTTATAAAAAAGAGACGGGCAGAAAACTGACCAGATTTTGCACCTGGAAAGGTTCTTGTCACCAGACCTAATGCTGGTTTATTATCAAACCATAATTTGGGCTTTTTCATATCCGCTATTAGACTGGATAATAATTGTGTTGCAATCCCCTTTTGCCACTGATCCTTCTCGGGGACAAAGATGCAATAGATATAGATAATCCTCTCCTGAGGTACTGGTTTATACTGGATGAGTCCTAATGCAGTAGTTCCTCTATAGGCTAACTTGGCAAATGTACCCCACTCCTGAAGCATCTTTGTCGCCCATTTTCTCTTTTCTCCCATTCCAGTTATAAATATTGGATGGTCTTTCTTTTCAGAGGGTGTGCAAATCTGACACAGGTCCTCTATGTTTTCTTTAGTAACATCTCTTATTCTAAATTTCTCCATTGGCCTTCTCCCCCTTCTATTCCTCTTAAAACAGGATGTGTTTCTATTTTATATAAATTATATTTATGGTTATTTATGGACAGAAGACTAAGTAAAAGTTTGGATTTGAT
>JAHJOY010000275.1 GCA_018819665.1 bacterium | reverse complement strand
GAAATACAGGAATCTAATTAATCCTAACCGGAAATAAAAGGAGATAAGGTGTTAAGGATTAAAAATGCCCGGATTAAAGAAAATGAACAATTAAAAACGGTAACCATATATGTTGAAAAGGGGAAGATAAAAGATATTGCACCGGGAGATAAGGCATTACTCCATGCGGAAAAAGAAATTAATGTAAAAGGGAATATAGTATTTCCTGGCTTTATCGACCCTCATGTTCATTTTGATGACCCCGGGTTTACCGAGAGAGAAGATTTCGAAACCGGAACCAGAAGTGCAGCGGCTGGAGGTATTACCACAATTATCGATATGCCCTGCACTTCTATTCCTCCGGTTACTACAGGCCAAAACTTTGATTACAAATTAAATATAGTTAGACCAAAAGCCTACGTAGATTTTGCTTTCTGGGGAGGGGTAACTCCCGAGCAGGTAGAATCAGGAGAATACAAGGAAAGTTTAAAAGAATTAAAAGACAGAGGAATTGTTGGGGTTAAATTTTACACCATTTCTGGAATGGAACTCTATCCCAGGATGTCCGTCCCTAATATGGATAAAGCCTTCAGATTAATGAAAGAATTAAACCTGGTATGTGCAATACATGCTGAAGATTATTATCTGGTGGATTATTATTCTCATCTTATGCAGGAGATGGGGAGAGAAGATCCTGAGAGTTGGTCTGAAGGAAGAACATACGAAGCAGAGCCAGAAGCAATATGGTCTGTAGTGGGAATTACTGAAAAAGTTGGAAATAAGCTTCACATCGTGCACCTTTCAACCAAAGAAGGGTTAAATATTATTCGGTGGGCGAAGTCTCACGGGTTAAATGTGAGCACTGAAACCTGTCCGCAATATTTGGTTTTTACAACGGAAGATTTTAAAAAACTGGGGTCGGTATTAAAAATTGCTCCGCCTTTACGCAAAAAAGAGGATAGGGAAGAGCTTTGGAAGGGATTGAAAGATGGCTCAATTGATTTTATCTGTACCGACCACGCCGCCGGAAAATATCCAGAAGAAAAATCATCTCCTGATATCTGGAAAAATTATGCAGGTATCCCCGGTACACAATTAGTTGTTCCGAGCATACTTTATTACGGATACCATAAAGGCAGGCTAAGTTTAGCTGAGATTCAGAAATTGATGTCCGAAAATGCTGCCAAAAGGTACGGACTTTATCCCCAAAAAGGAGCAATTCAGATAGGCAGCGATGCAGACTTTTCGGTTGTAGACCTGGATAAAGAGTGGATGGTAGAACCATCAAGATTGGAAAGTAAAGGAAAGTATTCCCCCTTTGCTGGCAAGATATTAAAAGGGAAAATATATATGACTATAGTGCGTGGGGAGATAGTCTATAGAGAAGACGAGGGAGTTATTGGCAAAAGGGGATACGGAGAATTTGTGAAAAGTAGGTCAGAGATTTAAAAAATAAAATATAGTAATATGTTGTAGGGGCACGATGCATCGTGCCCACAAGAGCCAGAAGAATAAAAAAGGATAAGATAGATTCCCATTTTCATGGGAATGACAGCTGCAGGGAAGTTTGAATCCTAATTTTTTCACGCGATACTCGATACGCAATACGCGATACTCGATACGCAATACGCGATACGAATTACTATTCACTAACGACTAATTTAATAGGAGGGAAAAAAATGACAGAATTATATAAAAAACATTTAATTACTACCCAGGATTGGGAAAAAGAAGGGCTTGATGAAATACTCGCGGTTGCCAAAGATATGAAAAAACACCGCTATGAAAAGCCTTATACCGAGATTCTTAGAGATAAAACTTTCCTGATGTTCTTCTACAATCCTTCAGTCAGAACCAGACAGTCATTTGAAGGGGCTGCTACCGAATTAGGAGGACATGCCCAGTTCCTTGAACCCAAATCTATGAGATTAAAAGAGAAGGGGAAAGCTGGAGAAACAGTTGAGGATGCAGCAAAAGTTATGAGCAGATATGCTGTAGGGTTAGGAATCAGAATATTAGAAGATGCGATTGATGAATATGGACAGGGTGAAGAATTGCTTAGAGAATATGCTAAATATTCATCCATCCCTATTGTTTCTATGGCTCACGATAAATATCATCCCTGTCAGGGACTGGCAGATTTGATGGGACTTCAGGAACATATAGGTGAAGTAAAAGGTAAAAAAATAACTATGATGTGGGGTTATTCTTCAATGGTGCGTTCCTGGAGTTCTGTGCAGGAAGATATCTTGCTTCTTCCCAGG
>JAHJOY010000274.1 GCA_018819665.1 bacterium | reverse complement strand
TTAGTCGTTAGTCGTTGTGAGCTCTGAATTTGGAGTAGGGGTCGGATTTATCCGACCCATATTGTTTTGATAATTTTCCAAGCGGGCTCGATGAATCGAGCCCCTACACTTTAAAATTAAAAACTTAAAGCGAAAAGCGAAAAACCATAATTCAAAACTCAAAACTTTTTCTTCAATTTTAAGTTTTAAGTTATAGTTTTGCGTTTTTAGCTTTACACTTTGCGCTCTAATACTAAATACTATTCACTATTCACTAAATACTAACGACTAATTAAAAATATCTTTTCACTTCAAATCTGTATAATTTTACTTTTTCACCAGGATAAATGCCTGCTTTGCGCTTAGCAATATCCACCTGTTCCCCTGCTGTATCTACACCTTCTAAATCAGGTAACAATAAACCCTTTTTGTAACCACTGCTAACAATTACTCCATATTTTTTAGGATCAAGTTTTGAGATATCAGAAATTTCTTCAGGAGGAGACAAGACATCCACCGAAATAGTTAAATCACCTAGTTCAGAAGCTGTTACCGGAGAAAAACGAGGGTCATCAACAGCAGCGCTAATGGCATTCTTTATAATCTCTTGGGCTATATTTTCCTGAGTGGGCATAAAAGTTCCTATACACCCTCTTAAATTACCGTTTTTTTTAAGAGAAACAAATACTCCTGCCTTTTGATTAATCATCTCTTCGGGAAGACCCAGGGGAGGAGTAATTATTTTTCCCTGTTTTATATAATTTTCAATCGTCTCTCTCGCTAATCTAGCATAAGCACTTTCTTCTTTCGCTTTCATATTTATAACCACCTTTATAATTAGTCGTTAGTATATCGTATTGCGTATCGAGTATCGCGCAAAGAAAATAGTAATATATAAAGTGTAGGGGCAGACCTTGTGTCTGCCTGTAATGAGTAATACGAAGGGGCTTGATTTATCAAGCCAGCAAAACTAGGGTCGGATGAATCCGACCCCTACATTAAAAGATTATTGAGGGCGTATGCAATACGCCCCTACATCTTTTTTATTTCTACCTTACGCAATACGCAATACTCGATACGCAATACGAATTTATTCTGTCTTCTGACTCCTGACTTCCATTTTCTTCACGATATACGAGATACGAGATACGAATTTAGCTTTGCGTTTTTCGTTTTTCGCTTTACATTATTTTAGCATATCCTGGGTAACTGTTCTCCGGTTAACATATCGACTATTCTTTTTCCACCAATGGTAGTATTCAGGTAAACTTTTCCTTCTGATTTTTTTACCACTCTGCCGATAATTCTTGATTCTTTTCCGTATTTATTCTCTTTCATCTTTTTTAGCATATCGGGGGCAATTTCCGAGGGAATAAAAGCCACCAATTTACCTTCGTTAGCGAGGTACAAGGGGTCATAACCTAATATTTCGCAAGCTGCCCTTACCTCTTCCTGAATAGGGATATCACCTTCGTTTATCTCGACATCTACTTTTGAAGATAGGGCTATTTCATTTAAGGTAGTAGACAAGCCTCCTCGTGTAGGATCTCTTAGAACATGGATATCTTTGCTAACTTCTAACATATCTGCCACTAAAAAAGAAAGAGGAGCAGTATCACTTTTTATCTCTGTTTCGAATTTCAAGCCCTCTCTTTCCGATAAAACCGCAATCCCATGGCTGCCAATGGGACCATTTATCATAACTACATCTCCGACTTTAGCATTACTTCCGGAAATATTTACTCCTTCTTTCACTATTCCCACACCTGAGGTATTGATAAATATTTTATCTGCAGCCCCTCTATTCACCACTTTAGTGTCCCCGGTCACAATATCAACCCGGGCAACCACTGAAGCCTCCCTCATACTTAAAACAATCTTTTCTAACAAGCTTAAAGAGAATCCCTCTTCGATAATAAAAGAACAGCTTAAATATAAAGGAGTTGCCCCACACATTGCTAAATCATTGACTGTGCCGTAAACTGCCAGATCCCCAATATTCCCTCCTTTAAAAAATAAAGGGTCTACCGTATAGGAATCGGTAGTATAGGCTAATTTTAATCCTTCGATATTTAATACCGCACCATCATCAAGTCTTTCCAAATAAGGATTATTAAAATTAGACAAAAACAATTTTTTTATTAGATTAAAAGATAATTTTCCTCCACTACCATGACTCAGTAATATTTTATCTTCTTTCATTATCTTTCCCTTCCACAACTAGTCGCTTCCAATTACTTCTTTTTACTCATTATTAGTTATATTTATTTTAATCTTTTG
>JAHJOY010000028.1 GCA_018819665.1 bacterium | reverse complement strand
GTAAGCTTAGAACATATTGCTGGCTCTGGATATGCCCCAGGATCGTGGAGGATGTAATTCTGGAATTTAGTTGGTTCTTCCTGGTAACAAGACCAGACCGCCTTTTCCACAACTTCGGGATTCATCTCATTTAGCAGGTTTACCAGTCTCAGCTGTTTTCGAAACCGTTCAATAGATTCAAGGGATATGTTGAAAAGATATGGAGTTATGGCCTTAGAACCAACAATGGTGCGTCTTTCATCAACGCCATTTTCAAGGAGGCACTTAAGCGCATCCCCTGAGTAATGTCCAGCAACCTCGATTCCACAGAGAACTAAATATCGGATGTTGGGATTTGCCACGATGTTAGTCACGATTTTCTCAAGCCCAATGTTCTCTGTCTGCAATGTACCTGCCAAAGCTGCTCCCTTTTCAATCGCTACCCGAACTAACTGTTCAATCTCATGTGGGGTCTGTTCTCGGGGGTAATTTAGCATAATCACAACAGCCACTGGCGAAAAATCGTTACCCCGTAGGTAACAACCTTCCTCTGGCAAGTAATCAGTTGGTGGTTTGACCTTCAATATTTTACCTATGGATTCACCTTCATTCATATATCTACCCTCGTATCCTTATGCAAGCTTTCGAGCTTGGCGTCATGAGGCCCCATTTTTTAATTAATTCTTACCTGTTAAGATTTTTTTGTCAATCCCTTATTTTCCAGGAGTTCCCTCATTTTTTTATGATTCCACCTGTGTTTCTTCGTAATTATCAATAATAGAATAATTTAGACCTTTTTTAGCCTAAATTTTGGGGGATGTCCTGTATTTTTTACTCCTGTATTTTTTACTCTGTATTTTTTACTCTGTATTTTTTACTCTTGACATTGTTTCCAATTTTTGATAAAAAATCTAGACTAACGCTCTTTGACATCCAATCTTATACAAAATCCAAAATAATTTTGCAATAAAAGTTTAGTTTTTGTTTCTGATACCAGTTTAAAATTGATTGGCAAATTTTGCCCCCACCAAAAATTTGCCCAAAGAAAAGAAGTCGGCGGGAAAAAGATTTTTGTTTTTTCTTCTTGCTTCGCCAAAAAAGGGGAGCAGGCTCGGAGCGCAGGCAATGGAAGACACGAAGTGGCTGAAGTCCGAGCACCGAGACTGCTGGGCGGGTGGGGTGAAGATTCGGCTTCTCTGCCCGATAGAAGTATTTACTTCTTTAGATTAAGGGCAGAGGCGGACGAGACCGAGCAAAAAATAATTCCTTTTTTAAAAATTTGTTCGGCGCACCATTAAAAACAGATTTTTTGCGAGGGTGAGGACGCAAGCCCTGAGCGAAGCGAAGGGCAAGCCGAATCGCAGAATTAAGTTTTTGTTAATAAGTTTTCAAAATAGGTTCGCACTGCGTTTAATAACTGCGACCAGATCGGACTTTGGGATTTTTGGAGAAAAGAAAAACGATTTTTTGACTTCTTTTCTGCTGAAAATTCTTTATTGTATGTGCTTTTATAATAAGGAATTAAATCAAATGGCTTTTCAAAATCAAAAAAGACTTTTTTGTCCAGCAGACGACGGTTCGGGGTGGCGAAACCAAAATTATTTGTTTTCCAATTTTTTCCACTTTCGCCGAAGGTATAAGACGAAGCAAGTCTTTAAATCCCACGCTTTACATCCCGACGAAGTCGGGAGGCCAAAGGCGACTAACAATTAGAGCTTGTCCGAAAGTAACGTGATTTAAATCCAAGCATACGTTGCCTCGATAGTATTGAGCATGAGTCGATTATGAATTCCGATATACTGTTCCCACAAGTTGTCCCACAGCTTTGGTTGATAGATTTTGCGAAAAGCAAGCATAAGCCAGTTTCGGTTGACGATCCGGCTAAATATGCTCTCTATCGCATTGGTCGTAAGTGGTATCCACCCCTTTCCTTCCAGCCAATACTCAAAGACCGTATAGATATTTTTCGAAAAGTTTTCGATATATACTCTGGCTTTGGGATAGTATTCCGGGTCGAGCGCATCGATCAAACGCTGAAAACTCACCTTGATCTCCTCGATAAGTTCCGTGACAAGCTCCTTTTCCTGAGGAAGAACATGTTCCAACACATG
>JAHJOY010000273.1 GCA_018819665.1 bacterium | reverse complement strand
GGAATTGAAGAAACAGCTCAAATGGAGGTTCATTTTTAATGTTCAAGACTTTAAAAGAAGATATTCAAAATATATTTGCAAAAGATCCGGCAGCGAAGAATACATTAGAAGTAGTTCTTTGTTATCCTGGGCTTCATGCAATATGGCTTCACCGAATTGCCCACTGGTTTTACAGAAAGAAAATGTATACCATTGCTCGTATAATTTCGCATATTAGTCGTCATATTACTGATATTGAAATACATCCCGGAGCCAAAATCGGAAGAAGATTTTTTATTGACCATGGCATGGGTGTAGTGATAGGTGAAACAACCGAAATTGGTGATGATGTTTTGATGTATTCAGGAGTGGTTTTAGGTGGAACAAGTTTAGAAAAAAAGAAACGTCACCCTACCCTGGAAAATAATGTTGTGATTGGTGCTGGAGCAATAGTCTTGGGTGCAATAAATATTGGTAATAATGCAAGAATAGGTGCGGGTTCGGTGGTGGTTACTGATGTTCCTCCTGATGCAACAGTAGTAGGAGTTCCTGGCAGGATTGGTATGGGATTTAGTGCAAAGGAAATCCAAGCGTTAGAACATGGTAAGTTACCTGACCCCATAGCTGATGCTATTCGTTTTGTTATGAAAGAGCAAGAGAAGCTGGAGGAAAGAATTAAAAAAGTGGAGACGTTAGAAGGAATTACAAGGCATATAGATGAACACATAGAAAAGAAGAAAAAAGAAATAGAAAGTGCGTTTTTTGGTAAAGGTAAAGAGGAGTTTAATAAAGGTGCAGGAATTTGATGAAAAAGGTTATTTGGAATATAATGTTACTATACCAATTCGTATGACTGTAGTGAACATTACTTTAACACTTCACTATTTAGGTTAATATGTGGAAGATGTCTTTCATAAAAGTTGAAACAGTTCATAATAAAATATCTATTTATATGTAAGCATATAAAAATAAAAAGGAATGAAGTTTAATTTTTCAAATTAATACTTATTTAATAGAACATGAATATATTAATCGAATTTCTTGCAGTATTTAAAGGATATCTTATCGAAGTATTACCTTTTTTGATGATAGGATTTCTTTTAAGTGGCTTGATTCATGAATTTGTTCCGGCGAAATTGGTGGAAAGACATCTTGGCGGTAAAGGAATAAAACCTATTCTCTATTCTACTCTTGCCGGTACGGTTCTCCCTATCTGCTGTATAGGTTCACTTCCGATAGCACTAAGTCTTCATCAGAAGGGAGCAAGACTAGGTCCTGTTTTAGCTTTTTTAGTAGCTACACCCGCTACATCTATAACTGCTCTTCTGGTTTGTTACGGCCTTTTAGGGTTAAAGTTTACGGTGTTCATATTTTTTACCGTAATTTTAATGGGGTTATTTATGGGAGTCATGGGCAATTTAATTAAGTTTGCTCCCCCTAAAAGTTTGGCTAATCCTGCTTGCTGTCAAGAGAAGGAAGTGGCTGTAGATCCTATCTGCGGAATGAATGTAGATATGAATAAAGGATTAAAAACAGAGTACCAAGGGGAGTATTATTATTTTTGTTCAGCTCATTGTCAGGCTGTTTTTGAAAAAAATCCCGAGAAATATGTTGATACCAAAGAGCATATAAAAGAGATTAAAGAAAGAGTAAGTTCTATCTTTAAATATGCATTTATAGATATGGTCAAGAAGATCGGGCTCGAAATATTTTTAGGATTAGCATTGGCGGCATTAGTGTCCATAATTGCTCCGGTGGGGGAATTTGTAGGAAACCACTTTAGTGGCGGTCTTGGTTATCTGTTCAGTCTTACCTTTGGCTTAGCAATGTATATCTGTTCTACTGCCAGCGTGCCATTAGTTCATGCTTTTGTTTCCCAGGGTATGAATATTGGAGCTGGTATGGTGTTACTCATAGCAGGGCCGGTTACCAGCTGGGGAACCATTTTAGTCCTAAGAAAATCTTTTGGTGGTAAAATATTAATTTTATATTTAACTATTATTAGTGTTTTAGCTCTTTCTTTTGGTTATATCTTTTATTTAATTTAGTTTGT
>JAHJOY010000272.1 GCA_018819665.1 bacterium | reverse complement strand
TTTTTCTTTTTTTATTTTCTTCACGATATACGATATACGATATACGATATACTAATTTAATTCTGCCCAATTATTACCCGTCTTCAAATTTACTTTTATAGGAACAGAAAGTTTTAAACTATGTTCCATAATCTCTTTAATGATGGATTTGACTTTTTCTAACTCTGGTTTGTAAATCTCAAATATTAATTCATCATGTATTTGGAGTAGTAATCTACTCCTAAATCGTTCTTTTTTAAAAGATTCACCTATTTTAACCATAGCTAATTTTATTAAATCAGCTGCGCTTCCTTGAATGGGAGCATTAATAGCAATTCTTTCATTAAATTCACGGATGTTTTTATCTTTACTGTTTATGCCTTCCAAATATCTTCTTCGATTAAATAGAGTTAATACATAGCCCTTCTTTCGAGCTTCCTCTTTCTCCCTTTCAATATATTTTTTTACACCTTGATATCTAAAAAAATAATTATTAATATATTTTTCGGCTTCTTCTCTCCCTACCCCCAAATTGCCCGCTAACCCATAACTACTCATTCCATAAATAATACCAAAATTAATTACCTTAGCCATTCTTCTCATCTGCTCGCTAATTATATTTTGATCAAGGTTAAATATTCCGGAGGCAGTATGAGTATGGATATCTTCCTCATTTTTAAAAGCATTAAGCAAACTTTCATCCCGAGAGAGATGAGCCAAAATACGCAACTCTATCTGAGAATAATCTGCGGATAGCAGCACAAGTCCTTCCTCTGCGATAAAAGCTTTTCTAATTTCTCTCCCTATTTCGGTTCTAATGGGAATATTTTGAAGATTAGGCTCGCTACTGCTTAATCTTCCGGTAGAAGTAACAGTTTGATGAAAAGAGGTATGTATCCTCTTGGTTTTACTATTAACCAAAAAGGGTAATTTATCGATATAAGTATTCTTTAGCTTATCTAATTCTCTATATTCCAGAATAAAAGACACAACCTTGTGCTGGGGAGCTAAAATATTAAGTACATCTGCATTAGTAGAATAGCCGGTCTTTGTCTTTTTTATTACCGGTAGTTTTAATCTTTCAAAAAGTATAACACTCAATTGTTTAGGAGAATTAATATTAAATTCCGTTCCAGATAAATTATAAATAGTTTTTTTCAGCTCTCCAAGACGAGTATCTACTTGATAGGACATCTCTTTCAAAAAATTAATATTCACTTTAATACCATTGATTTCCATTTCTCCTAATATTTTTACTAAAGGCATTTCTATTTTTCTGAACAATGAAATTAAATTTTTTTCTTCCATTTTTTCTTCTAAAACATCTTTTAATTTCAATATATTTTGAGCGTTCTCGCAAGCATCTACTATGCTTATGCTCATAATAACCTTTTTTTTAATTTCTTTATCTTCGTTTTTAAAATATTTTAAATATTCCCAGAATAAATCCCTTAAATCATAGCTCTCTCTTGAGGGATTTAACAAATAAGCAGCAATCATAGTATCAAAATTATTTCCTTCTATTTCAACTTTATGCCTGCAAAGCACTATGAAATTAAACTTAAGGTTATGACTAATTTTAATAATTCCTTGGTTTTCAAAACATGGACGCAATTTACTTAAAACTAATTCGAGAGAAAGACATTTGGAATTCTCTATTAAATTTAAAGCAAATAACGGGATATAATAATTTTCATTATCTTTGAAACTGAGTGCAATTCCTAAAATATTTGATGAAATAGTATTGTCTGAGGAAGTTACTAAATAGAAAGAAAAATATTTCCTTTCTATAATTTTATTAGTCAATTCCTCTAATTCTTCTTCAGTGTCAATCAAATTGAATTTTAACTTGGTTTTTTCATGATTAATTTTAGGAGCAATCTTTTTTGATAGATTTTTAAATTCTAATTTTTTAAATATTTTCCACAATTCTTCGTAATTTGGCAGTTTAACTTTAAAAGAATCAAAATCGTACTTTATGGGTACTTCTCTTACTATAGTAGCCAACATTTTACTCATCTTAATCTGGTCTTCATATTTCTTTATCTGTTCTCTCAAAGATTTCTTAGATATTTTGTCTGTATTATTCAAAATATTTTCTAAATTACCAAATTCTTTAATTAGAGCTACAGCAGTCTTTTCTCCAATACCCGGAACACCTGGAATATTATCAGATGAATCCCCCTTTAACGCTAAAATATCTACTATTTTTTCCGGATTTACTCCGTATTTTTTCTTTATACCTTCTTCATCATAAATTTTAACCTCGGTTACTCCCTTAATAGTAGTCATTACCTTAGTATGGGGAGAAATAAGCTGAAAAGCATCTTTATCTCCGGTCACAATAATGGTATTACAATTTCTTTTTTCTGCTTCCTTTGCAATAGTACCAATAACATCATCTGCCTCATAACCCTCTTTTGAACAAGTGGCAATATTATAACTATTGATAATTTCTCTAATTAGAGGAATTTGGCTGATTAATTCGTCAGGCATTTTCTTCCGATGAGCTTTGTATTCTTTAAACTCCTTATGTCGAAAAGTAGGAACAGGAGTATCAAAGGTAACTACAATATATTCTGGTTTCTCTTCTTCCAATAATCTGATTAATATCATAGTAAACCCGTAAACTGCATTGACTACCTGGCCATAAGTGGTAGTTAATTGAGGTAAAGCATAAAAAGCACGGTAGAGCAAACCTTGTCCGTCAACCAAAATAAATTTCTTCCTGTTATTCATAACTCTCTTCTTTCGTTCTATTTTTTTCTATTTTTTCTTGACAATAAATATCACTTAACCTATAATTTTTAAACAGAGATGCGCATATGCCGAAGTGGCGAAATTGGTAGACGCACTGGACTCAAAATCCAGCGAGCCTCACAGCTCGTGTCGGTTCGACTCCGACCTTCGGCACCATTTTCTCGTATATCGTATGTCGTATATCGTATGTCGTATTTTGTCATTGCGAGGGAGTGAAACAGGCCTGCCCCAGCGAAAGCAGGGGAAGCAATCTCAAAAGGCAAGGGATTGCCACGCTCCCTACGGTCGCTCGCAATGACGCTCTTGTGCAGATCCGGAAAGAGGCAATGGAGATC
>JAHJOY010000271.1 GCA_018819665.1 bacterium | reverse complement strand
TAATAAATAGTCGTTAGTATTAAATACAAGATGCAAATTCACAGTTTTTAGTTTACGGTTTTTGGTTTTTAGATGAGATTGCTTCGTCACTTCGTTCCTCGCAATGACAGAAATACTTCGGGACGGATGAATTTCCATCTTGCAACTTGTATTTGAAGTTAGTGACTGATTTAACTGGTTAACTGACAAACGGGGTAACCGGGTAACGATATACGATATACGATATACGAAAAAAAAGAGGTAAAAAAGTGTTAAAAGGAAAGAAAATACTTCTAGGAGTTACCGGAAGCATAGCCGCTTATAAAGCAGCGGAGATAGTGAGTTTATTAAAGAAAAAAGGCGCAGAGGTTTTTGTAATTATGACCGAATCTGCCGCCAAATTTATTCAGCCTTTAACCTTTTCAACTCTTTCCGGAAATTCGGTAATAGATAATCTGTTTTCTACCAATGATAAGATAGCAGTAAAACATATCTCTCTTGCCGAATGGGCTGACCTGATATTGATTGCCCCAGCTACGGCAAATATTGTCGGTAAAATCGCCCAGGGTATCGCTGATGATATGTTAACTACTACAGTTATGGCTTCTAAAGCGAAGGTCATTTTTGCCCCGGCAATGAATAAAAATATGATATCTAACCCCCTGTATCAGCAGAATGTAGAAAAATTAACCGCTTTAGGGTATGAGTTTATTGATTCAGAATATGGCCAATTGGCTTGCGGCGAAACAGGAGAGGGCAGATTAGCAAATATCGAAGATATAGTAGATACGGTTGAGTATGCTCTAACCTTTAAAAATGATTACCAGGGCAAGACGGTATTGGTCACTGCTTCCTGTACCAGAGAACCCATTGATAAAGTAAGATTTATTTCTAACTATTCTTCCGGCAAGATGGGATTCGCTTTAGCAAAGATTGCCCGGGCCAGAGGGGCAAGGGTTATTCTAATAACCGGACCAACCTCTTTACCCGCCCCCAGGGGGATTACCACAATTTCAATTGAATCTGCGGAAGAGATGAAAAAAGAAGTTTTTAAATATTTTTCGGAGGCGGATATAATAATTTCCGCCGCAGCAGTAGCTGATTTCCGACCCAAGGAAATATTTGCCGGAAAGCTCAAAAAAGAAAAAAATAAAAATCCGCTTATCGAGCTGGAAAGAACTCCCGATATCCTCTATGAATTAGGAAAGAAAAAAGGAGATAAAATATTAGTCGGATTCGCCGCTGAAACGGAAAATTTGGCGGCCAATGCCCTTAAAAAATTGAAGGAAAAAAGATTAGATCTAATTGTCGCTAATGATATATCGGCAAAAGAAGCCGGATTTGGCTCAGATAGAAATAGAGCCAGGCTGATAAACAGCAAAGGGATAGCCAGGGAATTATCCCTTATGCCTAAAATTAATATGGCTGAAAAAATCTTAGATGAAATTTTAAAAATAAAGTGAATAATGGAATTAATGAGTTTATTAATATGCATGGTGAAAAGAAATATGCCGAAATAGTAATCTTAGAATATAATTTTGATAAAATATTTCACTACTGTATTCCTCAGGATTTAAAAGACCGGATATCCCTCGGGTCGAGAGTGACCATACCTTTCCGGGGTAAAGTGACTACAGGATGTGTAGTGGGATTTTTAGCTGAATCGGATGTTAAAAACTTAAAGGATATTCGGCAAATAACCGATAGAAAACCTATCCTTACTCCCCAGGTAATCAGATTAACCAAATGGATTTCTAATTATTATCTCTGTTCCTGGGAAAAGATCTTAAATTATGCTATTCCCAAGACCCGCAGGGCCTGGCTTAACAAATTCGATATAACAGATATTTCACCCCAAAAACCCCCCCGGCTGCCCGAAGATGATAAATCCTCGGATAATGAAATTATATTTTCTGCAGAAGAAGTAAAAGAAAAAACCCTCTTAAAAGATATAGAAAATATTATAAATAATAAAAAGTTTAAAACAGTTCTAATCCGGGGAAACGATTTTAGCAGCAGGATGAAAATCTATTTAAGGTGTATCCGAAAGACCCTAAAAGAGGGGAGGCAGGCCATTGTATTAGCTCCTACTGAATCTCATCTATCGGAATTAGCCGGGCTGTTGGAAAAAGAATTTAAGGATAATATGGTAGTCTTTGATGAAAAGATAGACCAGAAGGCCAAATATCAGAAATGGATTAAAATAAGAAATTCACAGGTAAATATAGCCCTGGGGATGAGGTCATCCATATTCGTGCCCTTTGACAGATTAGGATTGATTATCGTGGAGCGGGAACATAGCAGCCTGTACAAAGAAGAAAGGTCTCCCCGCTATAATGCCCGGGAAGTGGCTCTAAAACGAGCAGAATTGGAGAACATCCCCCTGATTCTGAGCAGTGAAACGCCGTCTGTGGAATCTTACTGGAATGTCCATGAAAATAATTTTCTGGAGGAGGAGCTGAACACCGGAGAGGAAAGAGAAAATCTATTAAAAAAAACCATAATAGATATGACCCAGGAAAAGTCCAAAAAAAAGATAATAAGCTATGAACTTCAGCAAGCCATTTCCAGAAGTTTAAAGAACAAAAGACAGGTCGTACTTTTTTTAAACAAGAGGGGTTTCTCGAGTTTTATGATTTGCAGCCAGTGCGGCCATATACCTAAATGCCCCGATTGCAATACTTCGCTTTCTTATCATTTAGATATTCAAAAAAGGGCTCAGCTGATTTGCCATAACTGCGGGAAAAGGGCAAAAGTAACGGATGTTTGTGCTAAATGCGGCAGTAAAGAGATTCGCCCCCTGGGGATGGGAACCCAAAAATTAGAGAGTGAAATCAAGAAGATGTTCACCCGGGCTGAAATAAGGCGTCTGGATCGGGATTCGTTAATTAAAGATGATGATTATCGGCAAATCCTGGAAGAATTCAATCAGGGAAATACTGATATATTGATAGGTACCCAGATGGTGTTAAAGGGAGTGGATTTTAATAATGTAGATTTAATAGGGATTATTTCCGCTGATACTCTGCTGAATCTGCCGGATTATCGTTCAGGGGAAAAGACCTTTCAGCTGCTTAGTGAAGTTATTTCCTCTTTCAGGGAGATCAGCTTTCCCAAAGAAGTGATTATTCAGACCTTTAACCCCGAAGATCACTGTATAGTTGCCTTAAGAGAACAGGATTATAATTATTTTTACCAAAAAGAAATTGAATTACGGAAAGAACTGGATTATCCTCCCTTTACCCATATTATTAAAATCGTGATCTTAGGAGAAGAGAAGGAAGCAGTTAAACAGAGGGCGGAATATCTAATCAGTTATTTAGAATTCCTCCGCAAAGATAAAGAGTCTGCGGAATTTAAATTGCTGGGTGCTGTAGATATGGTATTATGGAAATCGAGAAACGACTTCAAAGTACAATTTTTAGTAAAAGTAAAAGATTTGGAAAAATTTAATCAGGCATTTAAGAAAAAATATGATAAAATGTTATCAAAGCATTTTGACCAAAAAAACAGATTGACTATTGATGTCGATCCGGTAAGGATGATATAGGGATAAAATAATTACCCAGATTGAGGGATGATTACACAGATTGTATCGGTGTAATCATCAATCTTACAACAGGAGAAAACAGATGGCAATATTAGAAATTAAAGAATACGGCGAACCCGTTTTAAGGGGAAAAGCACTACCGGTTAAGGAGATTACCCCGGAAATATTGAATCTTATAAAAGATATGGCTGAGACCATGTATGCTGATTCCGGAGTAGGCCTTGCTGCCCCGCAAGTGGGGGTATCGAAAAGAATTAGTGTTATTGACGGAGAGGAAGACGGGTTAATAGTATTGATAAATCCCATGATTGTTAAAAGCGAGGGAGAACTTGCAGCAGAAGAGGGATGTTTAAGTATTCCCGGTATCTATAGCCAGGTCAAGCGTTCATCAAAAGTAACGGTAAAAGCACTTAACGAGAACGGAGACACGATTGAAATCACCAAAGAGGGTTTAGCTGCCCGCGCGCTGCAGCATGAGATCGATCATTTAGACGGGATTTTATTTATTGACAGAGTAGGAAGAATGGAAAGGCAGATATTGTTAAATAAATTAAAAAAGAAAAAACAATAAGGTGATAATTATGCTAAAAATTATTTTTATGGGAACGGCAGATTTTGGCGGGCCGGTTTTAGAGAAACTGGCTGATATTAAAGAAAACCAGGTCATGGTAATTACCCAGCCGGATCGTCCCCAGGGGCGCGGCAGAAAAATTTTGCCCACCCCCATAAAAAAAATAGCCCTCGATAAGGGGCTGGAAGTATTTCAGCCGGAGAACATCAATGATGAGGAATCTATAAAGAGAATAAAGGAATTTAGCCCGGATATTATCCTGGTAGTTGCTTATGGCCAGATTCTTTCCAGCTATATCTTAAATATTCCCAAAATAGGCTGTATAAATATCCACGGCTCCCTCCTGCCTAAATATCGGGGTGCTGCTCCCATTAACCGGGCTATTATAAACTGTGAAAAGGAGACCGGAATAACTTTTATGTTTATGAAGGAGAAAGTAGATGCCGGTGAAATTATCTTTCAGGAGAAGATAGACATTTTACCGGATGAGACCTGCGGGGAACTTTACTACAGGTTATCTGCTCTAAGCGCCAGATCCCTCCCCAAACTTTTAGAAAAAATAAAAAGCGGGAAGATAGAAAGAATTCTCCAGGATAATAAACTGGCAACTTTTGCCCGCAAGATGAACAAAGAAGATGGGAAAATAGACTGGAGTGATAAGGGAGAAAAGATTTATAATCTAATCAGAGGAACTATTCCCTTCCCAGGTGCCTTTACCTATTATAAAGGCAGAAAACTGAAAATTACCCGGGCAAGATTTCTGGATGATTATCAGGATGAAGCGGACACAGGTTACCCTAAACCCGGAATAGTAGTTAAAACTGAAAAAGATGGTATTTTAATCTCTACCGGGGATAAGGGAATTATAAAAATATTTAGGCTGATTCCTGCCGGCTCAAAAGAATTAACCGCAAACCAGTTTGTTAATGGCTATAAAATCAAAACAGGAGAAGCATTAGGCGAGTAATTTATAAAAGGTAGGGGCTTGATTCATCAAGCTCGTTAATCGTAGGACAGGCGTCTCGCCTGTCTATTAACGGAAAACAACAGGAGGTTTTTATGTTTTTTTTCGACAGTACCATAATTATTTTAATACCGGCTATAATTTTAACCCTCTATGCCCAATACAAGGTTAAAACAACTTATTTAAAATATTCAAAAATATTAGCCAAAAACGGATTAAGCGGGAAGGAAACAGCTGAGGAACTGTTATTACGAAACAATTTGAGCAATATTAAGATAGAACCGATAGAAGGCCGCTTTTCTGACCACTATGACCCCAGGCAGAAAAAATTAGCCCTCTCCAAAGAAATATATTATGGTAAATCATTAGCTGCCCAGGGAATTGTAGCCCACGAGATCGGTCATGCCCTTCAGGATGCCAAAAATTATTTTCCGCTCTCCCTTCGCAGCAATCTGGTACCGGTCACCAATATCGGCTCCCGCATGGCAGTCCCCCTGTTTTTAATCGGCTTTATCTTCAGTTTTCCTGCCCTGATGGATATCGGCGTTATCGCCTTTTCCTTAGCAGTCCTGTTTCAGTTAGTCACTTTACCGGTCGAATTTGATGCCAGCAAGAGAGCGGTAAACCTGTTGGTTAGGGCAAATATTGTTTCGGACACAGAAGAAATTAATTCCGTTAAAAAAGTTTTAAGCGCCGCGGCATTTACCTATGTGGCTGCTGCCTCGGTGGCAGTCTTTCAGCTACTAAGTATTAAATACACAGACATCGTGAACCCTTCTTAGGGTCATTATAATACACAGACATCGTGAACTCCTAATGATAATAAAATATCAAGACATCGTGAACT
>JAHJOY010000270.1 GCA_018819665.1 bacterium | reverse complement strand
CAAAGGCTGACCGTAAAATACTTCAGTTATTGCGTTTACCGCATCTATTTGAAATTGTAAATTGGGGTCAAATTTTAATCTCATAACTTAAGCTCCCTTTATATGTGCTTACTTTAGCTCTGTTACTTTAGCTCTTGACATTCATTTGTGTGTGTGCTATATTTTAATTAGCTCATCTGCCATGTGTAGAAGGAGTAACGGGGGCGTCTTTTAAGGCGCCCCTTGCTTTTTTAAATAGCATTGATATTCTTTCTCCAACTTTCGCTTTCGATGCGCCTCGGTTACCTGATAAGCTGTCCAAAATAAGTTAAATCCTGTCCTTTTGCGCAATATAATTAAATATTCCACTTGTTCAAACCATATACAAATACTCGTTTGTATTCCACTCTTGGTATGGCGCTCATTTTCCCATACTTTTATCCCACTTTCAGTACAATGTTCAGTAATTGGTTTAGGCCATCGTATGCGTTCACATCGTCTCAAATCAGGGGTACGATCTTCTTCTTTTTCACCCTCCTGGATAATATGCCAAAACGTAGCTTCTTTTTCATCAAACAAAGGATATTTTTTAACAGCTAATTTCTGTCCACAAAATATTGGCTTACTGTCGATAAAATCTTCAATATAAAATAAATATAATGCATCAAGATACTTTTCCCAACTGTTTTCATATTCGGATAAAAGTATTAAATTGGGAAGCCAAGTAACTGTTTTCATTGTGTTTCGCTTTCCTTTGGTGACCAGAGAAATAAATTGAATTTTTCTTCTCGAAGCAAAGTACTTGCTCTTAGCCTATAACCCGTTAATTTCTGTATCTTTTTTATAACTTGCAACTTTGCATCACTGGTTACTAAATCTCTGCTGATATATGCTAAAGCACCAATAAATAAATCTACAACCTGCAACACTTCAACCTCGTGTGAACGTACGGTCTGAACCCGAGTAATAATATCGTGGGAAAAATCATATTTTTTATTACATAATACTTGGTGCAATTTTTTAATCTTTCTGCTGCTACAAGTATCTTTTATATCTAAATATATCCTATAGGTAGCTCCCTTCGGTTGAAAAATCGGATTTAAAAGGTGAAAAAACATTTTATAATACCATGTATTGTGATCCTGCATAAAACTTTCATGTCTAAGTTTCTTTTTATCACAAATGACAAGGGCACGGAAATGCAAATTCTGTTCATTAAAAAAATAATTAACTACATCCAAATAGTAACTAACTTTTGCGGGCGATACTTTAACCCATTTAAGTTCAAAGTCCTTACTAAGCCCATGTTTTATTTTAATGTTTTTCAGATTATTGGAAATTTCTTTAGTTTTACATAGTGGACACCATATCGCACCCAAAACCATCACTTCCTGATGATCTTTTTCTAAATGGCAACTTTCATCGCAGTAAATATTATAAATATTATTTTGATTCATTTTTTCTCACCTCATACCGTTCTAAAATCATCAACGCCTTTTGACTTCATAATCTGCACAGCGTTGGTTTTAAGCTGGTCATTGTTAGCAAAACCCAGGTCCAAGCAAATAACCCTGCTTGGCTGTTTTTCCGCCATCGCTTTTATAAGCTCTTTTGTAAGCTCTTTCTCAAGGCAGATAAGCATGGCTCCGCCTTCTATGGAATAAACAGCTTTTCCTGCTAGCTCAATCCTCTCAATCTTCGTGGTCAACTCAAACCCCGGCTTTAAGAAGAATCTCGTACAAAATATCATCCTGGCTTGCTTTGTAGTCAATATGGTCAATGTGAAGTTCTAATTGTTTTTCCAGAGACGTTTTGTCCGGTGAAATTTGTTCCGCATCCCAGATTTTAAAATTGGACTTATCGAGTTTAAAAACTTTAAAACCTAAGTCTATTTTTTTATTCTTAAACAGAGTCTGGTTTGTTTCTTTTTCAACATTTTTTATTGCGCGGCGGATACGCTCTTTGCCAATATCGGCGATAGTTTTAAAACCTGCTTTGTAGGCTTCGGAATTTTCGATGCAAATTTCGGGAAGCTGAACCATGATAAATTTACGATTACCACCGTCTTCTTTGTTTAGATCAATAACTGCATGAGCAGCAGTACAAGTTCCTGAAAAAAAATCAAGGATAATAGCTGATTTGTCTATTGATGTTACAGACTTAATAATATGTTTTAACAAACTCGTTGGTTTTGGGAAAGCAAATATTTTATTCTCAAATAGATTAGCAATATCTTTTGTTCCATCTTGTGTCATACCAACGTTTTTTGGAAAGTTTGTACTAACCGGGGTAAAACCAAACATCTTACCTGCTTTAGATTCATCATCCTCTTTAAAGTACCTAAGTACAGGTTTCGATATATTCAAGAAATCATAATCGCCAGGAAAAATAATCTTATTTTCTTCATAAAACTGTTTGAATGTTTCTTCTGTAATACGCCAAACTGCATTAGGATTAACAGGATATTTATGTTTGGTTTTTGGATTTATAATTGTAAAATTACTATTAGGCCGCTCTTCTGCAGTTCGTTGGGTAGTCATATCATGTATCCGCCAAGGTCTATTGGGTAAATCTAGTGTTTCATAATATTTCCTTTTATTGCCTTTTATGCAAGCAATAAATAAACTGCTTTTTGCATAACATAATATCCATTCATAATCTTGGGAAACACCAAATGGAACATCAGATTTTGCAGTTCTTTTTCTCCACGGGAATTGTGCAACAAAATTTTCCTCACCAAAAATTTCATCACAAATCTTTCTCAAATTAGAGACTTCATTGTCATCTATACTAATAAAAATCGCACCGTTGTCACACAGCAAATTCTTTGCTAAGAACAACCGTGGATACATCATATTAAGCCATTTACTATGAAATCTTCCTTCTGTGTCTGTATTAGTAGAAAACTTTTTGCCCTCAGCATCGACCTGCCCTGTATATTGTAAATAGGTTGTCAGATTATCTTTATAATCATCGGGATAAATAAAGTCATTTCCCGTATTATATGGTGGATCAATATAAATCATTTTAATTTTACCATAGTAAGATTTTTGCAGAAGTTTTAATACTTCAAGATTATCTCCTTCGATAAATAGATTCTCGGTAGTATCAAAGTTTACAGATTCCTTACGGCAGGGTTTCAATGTTCCGATACTTGAACTCTGAATAATCTTAAAACAATCGGCTTTGCCCGGCCAGGTTATTCCATAGCGTTCTTTCCCCACTTCAATTACCTCACCCAAAGCAAGTTTTAATTTCTCAAAATCAATCTTGCTTTCAGTAAAAACTTCCGGGAATAACTGGCGTAATATTTCTTTCTGTTCTCTAATAATATCCATTGATCGTAAATCAAGTTTTTTTATTTCTGACATATTCTCCTCCTTAAGCTATTGTGTCAGTGGACGGTTCTTTGTCACACTTCAAGAATATATATTTACCTTATTGAATCGCCACCAGCGGTCAAAAGAATTGGTCTTTTTCAATTTTTCTACACCTTAATACTAATACGACAAAATTATTATAAAGTCCTGCTTTTTTTGTGGGATTGTTTTAATTTATTTAGTCAACGGTAATTATTATCCCCTCTTCTTTCCATTCTTTCCATTCTTTCCATTCTTTCCATTCGAGATTGGTAAGCTCCAGTACTTGGAAGAGGGGTTGTCTTGTTTGTAAGATATGCATAAATCATCTATTAAACAAATGAAATGTTTTATTATAATTCTGTTCCTCTTTTGTATTCGACAAAGGGTTGGGGAAATCCTGCTTTTTAAAAGAAAAAGTTCTCGGTTTACAGTTGTCAGATAGAGATTGCCGCGCTTTCTTCGAAAGCAATGACAGAAGGATGGATTCCCGCTTTCGCGGGAATGACATAAGAGGGAGGAGAGAGGGGCAGACACAAGGTCTACCCCTACTAATGAATTCAGTCGATTAATTAATGGTTATGTGCCTAATAAAACCTTACCATTTATTAATACCAGAATTAATGCTTAAAACATCTTACTCCGGTAAAGACCATGGCCAGATTATGTTCATTAGCAGCGTCTATAACTTCTTTATCTCGCTTCGAACCTCCAGGCTGAATAATGGCAGTTACTCCGGCTTTCGCAGCCTCATCTATCCCATCCCTAAAAGGGAAAAAGGCATCAGAAGCCAGATATGAACCATTAGAGCGCCCTTCTGATTTCATAATTGCTATTCTTACTGCATCTACCCGGCTCATCTGTCCTGCTCCAACCCCTACTATCTGCTTATCTTTAGTAAAAACAATAGCGTTGGATTTTATGTGCTTAACCGCTTTCCAGGCAAATAACAGTTCTTCTAGTTCTTTCTGGTTAGGTTTTCTATTAGTAACCACTTTTAGGTTTTCTGTTTTGAGATTATTTAAATTCCTGTCTTGAATAAGGTAACCCCCGTTTATCTTTTTTATATCTTTAACTAAAGGATCTCTTTTTGTTAAATCCCCTACTTTTATCAGGCGACGATTCTTTTTCTGTCTTAAAATATTTAGAGCCTTATCTTCAAAATCAGGAGCCAACACCGCCTCCACAAAAGGAGTTTCATTAATTAAATT
>JAHJOY010000269.1 GCA_018819665.1 bacterium | reverse complement strand
TTTTCCTTTAAAAAACTGATAATGCTCAAAAGCGTCCCCTGTCACGAATTAGGTCTATCTATGGAAAACTGTAGAAAAAGGCCTTCCTGAAAGCCTTATAAAATAAGGGTTTTAAATAAAAAATCAACGTAGGCGCCTTTATTCGCATAATTTTAAAAAATAGATACTTTACCCCTCAAAAATGGAACTTTTTTGACTAAAATTACCTCATCTCAAAATCTGAAAGTGGCTATTTATAAGGGTTTCACAATTTGGGGGAGGTAAAAATAGACCAAAAATGGGGGTCGTAATTGCCGATTTTTCGAAAATTGAAGCGCGTTTAAAGGCACTCTACGTGCGTTTTTGGGGCATTCCTGAAGGGGGTCTGAAACCCTTGCAAACAAAGGCTTTTAAAGGGGGTAAATAGGAACAGAGAACGTCCCCCTGACATTTACAGACTATTCTTACGAGATATTAGACTACTATTGTATTACTTTTTCCTTAACGCTAATTACAAATTCTGGAGAAAGTGTAGTTATAAATTCTTTTTTTTGATTATAAAAATCTAAGAAAAATGTAAAATTTCCTGGGTTTTCAAATTTGAAAGCACTATGGATAAATGCAATATTTATTTTTTTTGAAGTTTTAATTTTCGGTAGGGTTAAAATCCTATCAAGCAACACTGTTTCTTTTTCATTGTATTTCATCCGTATTTTAAATTTAAATACTTCCTCATTGTCTTCAGTTTTTACTTTTGCATATATCCCAATTCTTAATAATTTTGGCCATGTATTTTGATTATCCGGAGTTACTTGGAACTCAATAGAATCATCATAAATACCCATCAGAGAGTGTTTGTTCCCTAATTCGTTTCTAATATCATCACAAATAATAAAATCCAATAATTTCATTTCTAATCTCCTCTATTCTGTGTTTGTTACAAGCGTGACTTCGTTATATATTTTTTCTTGGCTATTGATATCCTTTTTCTCATAATAATTATATAGAAGCGCGGATTCGGATGTTACTACCATACCACCAGCCTCAACGAAATCTTCCTTGCAAAAATCTATTTTAGGCAGCAATTTTTGTATTGCCGCATTTATATGTATTTTCTGAGCTTCACTATAATCATATTTATTTTCTGCTACTTCTAACAACCATGGGAACAGTTTGATAAATCGCATCAAAGCAATGCCTGCAGAAGAAGGCACATTAGTTCTATTTTTCCATTTGGTAAGTGTTCGTTGAGGTATTTCTAATGCTCGTTCAATTGATGACATACTCATTTTACTATCAATAAAATAATTTAGAATATTCTCAATACTTTTTTGTTTTAATTTTTTAATAGTTTCATCTATTAAAGGTTCATTCTGATTAAAAAAATCACCTCGAGACCCACATAAAGAACATATATTTTCATGTATTTCAATATTATTTTGACCTCCAAAAGGTTCCTTTATTAAAATACTTTTTTTCTCGTCTATAATATCTATAGAGCCGCATGCTGGGCATCTCTGTTTATTCATGTTCTTCCTCCAACTTATTAATTAGACCTGCTTTCTCCATGGCAAGATATATTGTCATATTTCCACTACTAGATAAATGAAAAGATTTAATAAGCCATTTATTGGTTTCATCATTATACATAAATGCTATGTACCCCAATTTATACATAGATGTAAATTCATAAGCATCAACCTTGATTGGTTTATCTTTATTTGGATTATTCTCCCAATCTTTAGTATTAAAAAAAGTTAAATTCTCCAACCCATCATTCTGAATGAAATCTAAGAGCTGTGACTTAGTGTTTAAATTAAAGTCATTTCTTGCATTTTCAAGAACATCATTTATTTATTAGAATAACATTATCTCTATCGTTTTCACATGCTTTTTTGAAATCCGCATACCTATAATACGACATTTTTACCTCAATTTCAAGTATTTTATACTTAAAGTAACAAAAATATCAAGATATTGATACTTAATATGCATTTTTTAATTAAAATAGGAAACATCCTATTTTTTCTATGGTTTATTTTCCCCTTTTACGAAGTCTTCCATTAGGAAGTCTATCTATTATAGTAACACCTAAAGCCTCAACCATCCGGTTAATAAACTCCTCAGATCCTATAGGTTTTCCGCTAAAAGTTACCGAATTATTAGACTTGGCACATCTTCCCTATTTATCTAATTTAAAAGTAAAATATTAATTGTTTAAGAAAATGGGATGTGCCGTATTTATTTCAAAAGTCCTCTCTTAATCATGGAATCAACTTCATCGTTTGCACCCACATGATGGATAGTGATATTTGGATATTCATTTTTGAAAACACGGAATACTTCATCTACGAAAGCTTGTCCTACAGATACGACTCCTTTGAAATCTAGAATGATTGTATTGAATTTTTCAAGACCCATTAACAATCGTTTTGCTTGTGATCTTGATACGTGAGGATCATTCGGATCCCCGCTTAACGCGACTGCTACGATTGTTTTTCCAAATCCAATCTCTTGGTCGGCGTATTGATCGAACACATTTTTTGGTGTCTTTTTTGAATCGAGCGAGATAACCATTTTAATGAGCGTGCCTTGTTTGAAATTTTCATTTTTTTCTGGCGAAAGAAACCAATCCTCGTTTTGAAATGTATAGAATATATCACTTGAAAGGATTGAGAAGCTATCAAACATCCTGGATGTAAAGAATATTCCCTCTCCTGTATGGTTTAATGGATCAGTTGTGAATTTACCTTTTGATAAATGGAGGATGGATTCTTTGATGGAATCTAAGTGTAATGCTTTTTGAATTTTTTTGAATATCCCGATTCCATTATCCTTGATTATAATATTTAAAGTATTATTGCTAATTTCTATTTCTGTGATAATTGTGGTTCCTTTTGAATGGTCGATGGCATTATTAAAAATCTCGGTAAAGCCGTAGGCACAAATTCTATAAATATTTTCCGAGCAGGATAAAATCATTGGTTTAACATATTTTGACCAAACTCTATCTTCTGCTAGACCAGGTTTTATTTTTTCGATGAATTTAATGTGTTTTCCACCAGTAAGAAAGTAACGGGTCCATCTCGTGCGTCCCGTCTTGATGATATTTCCATTTTCTACTTCTCTTATTAGGTATCGATGGGCTCTCTGCCTTGAAAATTCAAATTTCTTGGCCAGAACTATTGCAATGTCCCCTGGATGATTTTCTACATTATCGAGGATAAATTTTTGTATAGTGCTGCTTTTATTCATACATTAATTATAAACTATTTATAGTTCTTTGTAAACCCCCAAAACATTCTTTGTAAACCATGCTCAGGACTTTTTGTAAACCTTGATTATTTAAATAGGAATCCTATTTTTTCTATGATTTAATTTTCCCTAAAGCCTCAACCATCCGGTTAAGAAACTCCTCAGCTCCTATAGGTTTCCTGCTAAAAGTTATCGAATTATTGCCCTGGTACACCTTCCTTAACTTTGTTATATTGCAAGACCTGACCCC
>JAHJOY010000027.1 GCA_018819665.1 bacterium | reverse complement strand
TATATGATGAACTAAATAAACTTAAAAATTTTTTAGAGCTAAAAAATACCTTTTTCCTGGGGTATATTAGTGATGAGCAGCTTATTGATTTATATAATATTGCCGATGTAAGTACTGTGCCTTCCCGGAGTGAACCTTTTGGATTAGTAGCTATAGAGGCACTGGCCTGTGGAACCCCGGTAGTAGGCACCAATCAGGGAGGGCTGCCTGATTTTATCAATGAAGATATTGGTGCCCTGGTTGATGTAGAGGATGATATTGCTCTGGCGGAAGCTATCATTAATGAGCTGGTAAGACCTGATAAAAAAGAAAGAAAAAAGCGGGCACACGAATACGCGGTTAATAATTTTTCCTGGGAAAATACCATTAAGGAAGTAGAAAAAATATATAAAGAAGTAATATTTTAACCAAGGAAAGATAATTTTACGAAAAATTATTTACACAAAGGAGAAGGAGAAAGAAAATTATGCGAACTGTAGTAGTTATTCCTACTTATTGGGGGCGGAAAAATGAGATTGGTTTTAAAGAAGGGGATATTGTCTATGACCATGCTACCCCCATTGATGAGGAAGGGACCTTGGGTCGGACCCTGGAAAGTATGAAGATATTAAAAAAGAAAGATTTTAAATTAGTTATATTAATTTGCCCAACCCATATGGAAATAGAACACGAGGCAGAAGAAAAAGCAAGAAAGATAGTTAAAGGGGTAAAGCTGGAAGTAGAAACCTATCTATTTACTCGAAAGACCTTAAAGAAGATTAAAAGATTTGGTAGAAATTCTCAATTAAAGGAGAATGTGCTTTCTTTGTTAAGCTTACAGGGTTATGCCAATGTCAGGAATATGTGTATATTCGCTTCTCACTTACTTAATTCTGATATTACAGTTTTAATTGATGATGATGAAGTTATTGAAAATCCTGACTTTATGGATATAGCCAGGGAATTCATCGGGAAAAGAGTATATGGTGAAACTGTATATGGAGTAGCCGGTTATTATTTGAATAAATATGGAAATTATTATGATGATGTAAACATTGAGCCCTGGATGACTTATTGGAATAGGTTTGGGAGTAAGTCCAAAGCCTTTGATAAGATAATCGGCTGCGGGCCCCGGCTTAAGCATACCCCCTTTGTCTTTGGCGGGGCTATGGTAGTTCATAAAAATTTATACCAGATAGTAGCTTTTGATCCCAATATTCCCAGAGGGGAAGATATCGATTATCTAATCAATGCGAAAATGTTTGGTTTTGATTTTTTCCTGGATAATAAATTGAGCATAAAACATCTGCCTCCCAAACAGACCCATCCCATCTGGAAGAGGACCAGAGAGGATATCTATAGATTTATTTACGAAAAATCTAAAATTGATTCTCAATACGAAGTAAGTAATATGCGGATAGTATCGGCAAAAGATTTTTTCCCATATCCTGGAGAATTTTTGACCGATGAACTCGAAAACAAAATTTTTAAGACCAACCTGTTGCTTGCCCTGGAGTATTTGGCAAATAATGAAGTAGAAGCCTGCAAGGAATCTATAAAAAATATATATTTAAGTATTCATGAGGCTATACCTAAAAAAGACCCTTTTACCGCTTACAGGAAGATACAGAAGTATTGGGAGAAATTAATAGATTTTACCCTGGAGAATAAAAAAGAGATAAGAAGAATAATGGAAGAAAAGAATCTATTTAAAGTCGATGTAACTGTCGATAAAGAACATTATGAAAAAATTGGCTTGGAAGAGAAAAAAGAAATATTGAAGAAAATGAAAGAGTTTAAAGATTTTAGCGAAGAGGAGTTAGAAAAAATTGCTCGGATATCTGCAGTTAAAGCCTACAAAGAAGATGAATTTATCTTTAAAGAAGGTGATGAGGATTCCTCTTTTTATATAATGATCAGAGGCTGTCTGCGTATTATTAAATACAATGAAAGAAATGAAGAGATTATTTTAGCCGATATATGCAGCGGGGAATTTCTGGGGGAGACAGCTATTGTTAATGAAAGACATCGGGTAAATGCGGTGGCCAGTGAGTTTGTAGAACTGCTCTTTTTAAAGCAGGAAAATCTTGAACTTCTGATTAAAGAAGATCCTAAGCTGGGGAATAAATTATTATTAGTATTTTTGGAAAAATTATCTAAAAAATTGGATAAAACCAACCGTTTATTCCAGGAAAATTATATCTTGGGCAGCTCCTCCCTTTCAGATATGGATTAATTATTTACAATCTAAGGAAATAACCAAACAAAAAATATTTAACAAGTAGGGGCGTATTACAATACGCCCCTATAATGGCTAAAAACTCGCACCTCGCATCTTGTAACTTTTTCCCTTAAAAAAGAAGGATTTTCCAAACCTTTTGTCGAATATAAAAAAGAGAAAACGTAGGACAGGCGTCTCGCCTGTCTATTTTGTTCAAATTTCAAGAACTTACCCCAGATATTTATAAAAAGGAATAAAAAATGTTTAAACCAAATTTTAAATATACTAATAAAATAGTGAAATTATTTACCAAAATCTCTGCCGCCAGAGAAACAATTCTCAATTCACCCTGCTGCTTTAATTCTCTATTTACGTGGTTTTGATACCAATCAATTCTTTTGCCTTGATGATTATTATGATTCTGATAGACCAGCATACTATAAAGCATTACAAAGCGTTAAACCAGATACGTTAGATTTAACTGATTGGTTAGAATATTTTGTCGAAGGAGTAAATATAAGTACTGAAGCAGTTAAAGAAAGAATAGTAAGACTCAGTAGTAAAAGACTGAAGAAAGCAAAAGGCAAACAGATCGCCTTAACCGAAAGACAGATGAGGATTATAGAATTTATAAATCAAAATGGAAAAATAACCAATCGAGACGTTAGAGAGATGTTCAAGCTTTCTAATAAGGCTGCATTAAATGAAATAAATAAACTTCTCGAATTACAGGTATTGAAGTCTCAAGGTAAGGGTAGAGCTCTTCATTATATAATGTTATAATATTCATGATTATGTTCACGATAAGGCTCATGATTTTTCCATATGTGATTTTGCAAAGGTGCTTGATTAAAAAAATGGGATGTGTCCCTAATTAAATAATATTGGCAATTAAAAGATTATGGCAATGGTAAGCAAATTGGTTTTAATGACAATTATGAAGAGTATATTAACAATCTCAATTTAGTCTGGAATGAATGCTATAGGGTTTTACACAATGGCTGTCGTTTATGTATTAATATTGGCGATCAGTTTGCACGTTCAGTCTATTATGGAAGATATAAAGTTATTCCGATAAGGACAGAGATAATTAAGTTTTGTGAAAGTATAGGCTTTGACTATATGGGAGCGATTATCTGGCAAAAAGTTACTACTTGCAATACTACTGGCGGAGCAACAGTAATGGGATCTTTTCCATATCCTAGAAATGGAATTCTTAAAATTGATTATGAATTTATTTTAATTTTTAAAAAATATGGGAATGCTCCGAAGATAAACAAAGAGATGAAAGAAAAATCAAAATTATCACAAGAAGAGTGGAATAAATATTTTACCGGGCATTGGAACTTCCCTGGCGAAAAACAAGATAAACATTTAGCGATGTTTCCTGAAGAATTGCCAAAACGACTTATTAAGATGTTTAGCTTTGTGGGTGATACAATTCTTGATCCCTTCTTAGGAAGTGGAACAACTTCTTTAGCGGCAAAAAATCTTCATAGAAATTCTATTGGATATGAAATAAATGAATATTTTTTACCAATCATAAAAGAAAAGCTTGGATTAAGACAAAGAACTATTTTTCAAGATGAAACCTTTGAAATAATCAAGCAGGAAAATATAAATACTGACTTTAAGGAAGAGATAAAAAAGTTGCTTTATATTTTCCAGGATCCGATAAAATTTGATAAGAAAATTGATCCCCGAAAATTAAGTTTTGGTTCAAAAATAGATAATTCTTATTCTAAGAGAGAAATATATTATACTGTGAAAGAAGTAATTTCCCCAAAAATCTTAATTTTGAATAATGGATTAAAAATTAGATTGTTAGGAGTAAAAGAAAGACCAGAAAAAAATGGTGGAGCTATACAATTCTTAAAAGAAAAGGCTCTAGGGCAAAAAGTATTTATAAAGTTTGATGCTATAAAACATGACGAAGAAAATAATTTGCTTTGCTATCTCTATTTAAGTAATAAAACTTTTTTAAACGCCCATTTAATTAAAAATGATTTAGTTGAAGTAGATACGGAGTTTGATTATAAGTATAAATCGAAATTTTTACAAAAGAGGATGGTGAAATAATGCCAAAAGAGTGGATATTAAATCAAGCAAATATGCGGTGGGGCTTAACCAAGAAAACCAGAGTAGGCCCAGTTTCAGAATTAATAAGAAAATGCTCTCCCAAATCTATAAAGGAAAATGTCACAGGGACGGTTCTTTTGACAATGTAAAAGCAGCGCATAAACCAGAATCGATTTTGTAATTGGATCTAAATCAGGGTATCCGGTTGATGATATAGAAAATTTCTTAAGAAAATGCTGGATTCCC
>JAHJOY010000268.1 GCA_018819665.1 bacterium | reverse complement strand
GTATATTTATTATAGTATATTTTTTACAATTTGAAAGCAAAATAATAAAGAATGGGAAAATTACTTCAATTAAGAGGAGATAAAAGATGAAAAGACCGGAGTTATTGGCCCCGGCCGGTAATTTAGAAAAATTAAAGATCGCGGTTATTTACGGGGCTGATGCAGTATATTTAGGCGGCGAGAATTTCGGATTAAGAGCAGGAGCAAAAAACTTTACTCTAAAGCAATTAGCCGAGGGGATAAAGTTTGCACATGATAGAGGGAAGAGGGTTTACCTGACTCTTAATATAATACCTCACAACGAAGACCTTGTAGGATTACCCGAATATGTGGCTAAATTAAAGGAACTGGACTTGGATGCGGTAATAATTTCAGATCCGGGGGTACTTAAGATAGTTAAGAATATTATCCCGGAGATGGAGATTCATTTAAGTACCCAGGCAAATACTACTAATTATGCAACGGTGAATTTTTGGTATGAACAGGGGATTAGAAGGATAATTCTGGCTCGAGAATTATCCTTAGAGGAAATAAAAGAAATAATAAAAAAATCTCCCCATGATATGAAAATTGAAACATTTGTACATGGAGCTATGTGTATATCCTATTAAGGCAGATGTCTGTTAAGTAATTATATGGTAAGTCGGGATGCCAATAGGGGAGATTGTGCCCATTCCTGCAGATGGAGATATTATCTTATGGAAGAGACAAGACCGGGGGAATATTTTCCGGTATATGAGGATAAAAAAGGAACTTATATTTTTAATTCCAAAGACTTGTGCATGACAGAACACCTGCCTTCATTGATAGAAGCAGGAATCTCCGCTTTTAAAATTGAAGGGAGAATGAAGAGTTCGTATTATGTAGCTACCGTGGTCAAAGCTTATCGGCACCTTATTGATAGTTATTTTTCAAAACCGAAGGAATATTTTTGTGATGAAAAATGGTTAGATGAAATAAAAAAAGTGAGTCATAGATATTTTACCACCGGATTTTATTTTACTAAACCAGGTGGCGAGGAACAAAGGTATGATAGCAGTGCCTATATCAAGACTTATGATTTTGCCGGATTGATACTTGATTATAATACAGACAATCAGATAGCCACCATAGAACAGAAAAACAGGATATTTGTAGGAGAGGAGATTGAAATATTTGGTCCGGATGATGATTTTTTTACCCAGAAAATTGAGAAAATGTGGGATGAAGAGGGGGAAGAAATCGAAGTCGCTCCCCATGCTAAACAAATTATCAGAATAAAGATGGCTAAGCCGGTAAAACCTTGGTATATGATAAGAAAATTTAATAAGACTTAAAAATTCACTCGGCACTCAAATTGAGTGATAGGCGGTAATGTAATTTTGGCTACTCCCATATCATTCCCGCTCCACCTATGTCATTCCCGCGAAAGCGGGAATCTATCTTTGTTAAGTGTTGTGCTTATGAATTCTGTATAAAGTGCGGAATGACAAAAATAAAAATAATTTTAAAGTTCGGCGATAGCTTTTTTAAGGGTTTTTATATCTTTCCAGGTTAGGTCTTTAGGGCTGCCCGGGAAAGTTGTTTCGTTTCTTAATAAGTAGCTGGGATGAAACATGGGGAATATTTTTATTTCGCCTATCCAATCATTCCATTGGCCTCGAAGTTTAGTGATTCCCTGGGTGGTTTCTAAAAGATGTTGAGTGGGGACATTACCCAGTGTAACGATAATTTTGGGATTGATTAAAGCGATCTGGGTTTCTAAATAAGGAAGACAGGTTTCTATTTCGCTTTTCGAAGGATTACGATTTCCCGGAGGTCTGCATTTTGTCATATTGGTTATGAATATTTCTTCTCTTTTTATATCAACTGATTGCAGGATTTTAGTCAAAAGTTGTCCTGCTTTGCCCACAAAGGGCCTACCCTTAATATCTTCCTCTTCTCCCGGAGCTTCTCCGATAAACATTACCTTAGATTTTGCATTTCCTTCCCCGGGAACAACCTTGGTGCGAGAAAGATACAAAGGACATTTTTCACAATTTTTACATTCTTCTGCCACTTCTTCTATAGTAAGTGGATTAATATTTTTAGACATTAACTTTACTCCCCATTATTTTTTATTGAAGCAAATATTAATAAAAGTATTATTACTGATTATTTCATATGATTAGATATCTTTAAATTTTTATAATTTTACCATTTTTTTATACTTTTTAGCAAGCAATTGAAGGGTAGCATCTGCTTCCACATAGGCAGTATCAGGAGGATTGCCTTCTTGGTATTCTAAGTTCCTTGTCTTTTGTAATTTTCTCTTTTTAAAAAGGGTTTGTTTTGTATATAGGTAAGTCTACACCTTTTTATTATATTTTTGCAGTCCTTCTCTTGTTACTTGTCTTATTGCTGACAAAAGAAATTACTATTAAATATAAATATTTTTTCTTCTAACTACCCCACTAAAGTTTACACTAAAAGACCAATTGCTTAACAAAAATGCAATAAGAAAAAACAGGATAATCGTTATTTTTGCTTTTAAATCATTTGGATGATATAATATTTCATGAAAGTACTATAAATAGTATTTTGGAAAAATATTATGAAATTTTTAGAATTAAAAAATGAATTAAAGGATTTTTCTATATTTTCTTTAAATGAGATTAGAAATATCGACCCTAATTTTTATAGGTCAAGATTAAACGAATGGCAAGATAAGGGTTATATTAAGAAAGTGATTCGTGGTTATTATATCTTTTCCGATTTACAACTTAGCGAAGAAATCTTATTTAAGATTGCCAATCGTATTTATTTGCCATCTTATATATCTTTGGAAAGTGCCTTATCTTATTATCATCTAATTCCCGAAAGTGTTTATGGAATTACCTCTATTTCTACTCGAAGGACTTATAGTTTTAAGACCTCTATCGGAGAATTTACTTTTCGCACTGTAAAGCCTCAACTTTTCTTTGGTTATCATCTAATGAATTATAGAGAACTATATCTAAAAATGGCCAGCGTAGAAAAAGCGATATTAGATTATTTTTATCTACACCCGGATATAGAAACCGAGCAAGATTTTGACAGCCTGCGGATAAATAAAGAGATGTTTTTTGAGCAGGTAGATGATGGAAAATTAATGAATTTTTTAGGCAGGTTTAATCAAAAGAAGCTAACCAGAAGAATTAATACTTTTTGGAGTTATATGAAAGATGCTTAACCTAAAACAGATAGAATCATTTTATCCCGAAAATCTGAGAATTTATAAAAAGAATTTACTGAGAGAATATTTGCAGTATGTTATTTTAGATATTATTTACAGTTCCGAGTACGGAAGCCGATTGGTCTTTATGGGTGGGACAGCAATCCACATTATTCATGGAAACCGCCGATTTTCTGAAGATTTGGATTTTGATAATAGAGGTTTGAGCAAAGAAGATTTTGAAGGTTTATCCCAAAATGTTTTACGAAAATTAGAATTATATGGTTATTCTGTTGAAATTCAAAATAGATATAGAGGGGCTTTTCGTTGTTTTGTAAAGTTCCCC
>JAHJOY010000267.1 GCA_018819665.1 bacterium | reverse complement strand
TTTGGATTTACCTTTACAACATATAAGTGATAAAATACTAAAAAGAATGAATAGACCGATAAAAAAAAGAGATGTTATTTCATTAATTAATAAATTAAGAGATAGAATTTCGAATTTAACTTTACGCACTACTTTTATGGTGGGATTCCCGGGTGAAACTGATAAGGACTTTGAGGATTTATTGAATTTTGTGAAAAAATTTCGATTTGAAAAGTTAGGAGCTTTTATTTTTTCCCGGGAAGAGGGAACTCCGGCTTATGACTTTCCCCAACAAATTCCTATGCGAATTAAGAAGGAGCGCCTGAAAAAATTAATGTTAACTCAGCAGTCGATTTCAAAAGAAATAAATAGTTTTTATATGGGAAAAGAAATAGAAGTACTGATTGATGAAATAAAATCGGGCAAGCCGAAAATTGCCATGGGACGAACTAAAGGAGATGCTCCGGAGATAGATGGAAAAGTTGTAATAAGGGGAGATAAGACTCAAGTTGGAAAATTCATAAAAGTTAAAGTGACAGAAGCTTCCGAATATGATTTAGCAGGAGAGATTAGTAAATTATGAAAAATATAATATTGGTCGGATTGAAAGGAACAAATAAAGCAGAAATAGGAAAAAACTTGGCGCATAGATTAAAGATGAAGTTCATAGATACTGATGATATGATGAAAAAAGAGAGCGGATTAGACCTTTCGGAATTATTAAAAAAAATTGGAGAAAAACATTTTCGCTCTTTAGAAAATTCAATAATAGAAAAAATATCAAATGTTTCTGGTGCAGTAATCGTGGCTGGCGGTGGAAGTATTTTAAATGGGAAAAATATTAAAGCTTTGAAGCAAAATGGTTTGGTAGTCAGCTTGATTACCAGTAAGATAAATTTTAAAAGAAATAGATTTAAAGACGAAAAATCTCAGCTGCTTAACCAATGGAATCAAGTTTTTCAATCTGCAAAAAGTATCTTAAATTTAAAAACACCAAGTTTTCCGGCAGCAGATTATATTATTGATGTAACCGATTTATCTATAGAAGAGACAAGCCAGAAAATTATTAAAAAGTATGGAAGAGGAGGGATTAATCTTGATTAAAGAAAGATTGAAAATATTTAGAGATAAAATAGAAAAAGAAAACAAAGAAATCGAAGGGTTCTTAGTTACTAACCTAAAAAACTTAAATTATTTAACCGGATTTGATGGAGAAGGATTTGCTTTGATTGGGGACAGCGGTAAAAATTATTTGCTAACTGATTCACGTTATACTGAACAAGCTCAAAAAGAAAGCCCTGATTTTAAAATTTTAACTGATGAACCGAACAAAAAGGATGCACGGATATTAGCATTAAAAAAGATATTAGCTCAAAGTAAGATTAAAAAAATTGCCTTTGAAAGCAATAATTTAAGTTATGCTGATTTTAAGAAATATTCTAATAGTTTTGAATCTATAGAATTTCTACCCACTGAAAATATAATAGAACAGCTAAGAATGATTAAAGACAAGGAAGAGATTATTAAAATAAAGAAAGCAGCTCAGATAACCACGGAAAGTTTAAAGGATGTATTTGAAATAATAGAACCGGGCATGAGAGAGCTTGATATTGCCTCTGAGTTAGCTTATACTATGAGAAAAAAAGGCGCCCAGAAAGAATCTTTCGATATAATTGTAGTATCGGGTGAAAGGTCATCTTTGATTCACGGAAAACCTTCTGAAAAAAAGATTGACGAAGGAGAACTTATAATTATTGATGTGGGAGCGAATTATCAGAATTATAATTCTGACATAACCCGTACTATAATTATGGGAAAGGAAAACGAAAAACAAAAAGAGATATTTTCTATTGTCTCGGAAGCACAAAATAAAGCCCTTGAATTTTTAAAGCCGGGTGTAAGGTGCAAAGAAGTGGATTCTGTAGCAAGGGATATAATTGTAAAGAAGGGTTATGGAGAATATTTTGGCCATGATTTGGGTCATGGAGTAGGGTTGGATATTCACGAATTGCCTCGAGTTTCTTTCAGTGATGACACGGTTTTATTACCCGGAATGGTAATTACCATTGAACCTGGAATATATTTACCTGAAGTTGGCGGAGTTAGGATTGAAGATTCGGTTCTGATAACTGAAGCAGGTTATGAAATATTAACCTGGTTTCCAAAATTATTAAATCTTTAAGAAATGTAGATAAATAAATTATTTTAAAAGGAGAAAATATTATGAGTAGTAATTTAAGGGAAGTAGATCCTGAAATATTTGAAGCCATAAAAAATGAAGAAAATCGTCAAAAATACACCATAGAATTAATTGCCTCAGAAAATTTTGTTTCCCCGGAAGTATTAGAAGCACAAGGTTCAGTTTTGACTAATAAATATGCAGAAGGCTATCCAGGGAAGAAATATTATGGTGGATGCAAATATATCGATGTGGTAGAAAATTTAGCCATAGAAAGGGCTAAAGAGATATTTAAAGCAGAGCATGCCAATGTTCAACCTCATTCCGGTTCACAAGCAAATATGGCTGTTTATTTTAGTGTTTTAGAAGTAGGAGATACCATTTTAGCTATGAATCTTTCTCACGGAGGACATCTTACTCATGGGAGCCCGGTAAATTTTTCTGGTAGATTCTTTAATATTATTCCATATGGAGTGGGGAAAGATACCGGACGAATAGATTATGATAACTTAAGAGATTTAGCTATAAAAAATAAACCAAAATTAATTATAGCCGGAGCGAGTGCCTATCCGCGTGAAATAGATTTCTCTGCATTTAGGTCTATTGCTGATGAAGTTGGGGCATATTTAATGGCTGATATTGCTCATATCGCCGGATTGATTATAGCAGACCTTCATCAAAGGGCTGTACCTCATTGCCATTTTGTCACCTCAACTACTCACAAAACCTTAAGGGGACCGAGAGGAGGTTTAATTTTGTGTAAAGAGGAGTATGGTCGAGCAATTGACAAAACAATATTCCCGGGGATTCAAGGTGGACCATTAATGCACGTTATAGCAGCTAAAGCGGTCTGTTTTAAACAGGCAATGACTATGGAATTTATGAAATATCAGAAACAAATTGTTAAAAATGCTAAAGCCTTAGCTAAAAAATTAGTAGAATTAGATTATAATTTAGTATCCGGTGGAACTGATAATCACTTGATGTTAGTAGATTTAAGAAATAAAGGGATTACTGGAAAGCAGGCAGAGAAAGCTTTAGAAGAAGCCGGGATTACCGTTAATAAGAATATGGTTCCCTTTGACCCTCAAAAGCCTTGGGTTGCCAGTGGAGTAAGAATTGGAACTCCTGCAGTGACTACCCGGGGGATGAAAGAGAAAGATATGGAAGTAATAGCCGAGATGATGAATAGAGTCCTGAAGGACACAGAAAATCTGAAAATAAAAGAAGAAGTAAGAAAAGAAGTAGAAAGTTTTTGCGAAAGATTTGTATAGTAAAGATTCAAGCGAAAGGGAGGTTTTATTTTGATTTCTACCAGCGATTTTAAAAGAGGGTTAACTAGCTAATTAAATC
>JAHJOY010000266.1 GCA_018819665.1 bacterium | reverse complement strand
CACGAGGATTATAAAAGATGGCTGGAAGAACTTGCTCCCCATGAACCAACCTCCCAATACCTTCATAATAGAACAGGTGAAGATAACGGAGATGCTCATTTGAAACGACAGATAATGGGCCGGGAAGTAGTAGTGGCAATTACCGAGGGGAGATTAGATTTCGGACCATGGGAACAGATATTTTATGGAGAATTTGACGGCCGAAGACGCAAAAGAGTATTGGTTAAAATTATCGGGGAATAAGATTCGAACTAACAGAAATACGGCATACCGCATCCCAAGAATTTTGTAGAAACACGGCGTGCCGTGTTTTCTTTTTCAGCACAGCACGCTGTGCCGCTACTACTAATACCCTTATAAGTAAAGGTTTATATGTCATTGCGAGGGACAAAGTCCCGAAGCAATCTCGTGTTTATATCATTCCCATGAAACTTGTGCTCGCGAAAGCGGGCAACGGGAATCCAGTATTTCTTCATATTTTATTTTTACAAAAGAAGGATTTTTAAATAATTTGTAGTATATAAAATATACAAGGTAAATTGAAAATATTAATAAAAACTAAAAATATTAAGGAAAGTGTGGCTTATTATGAAATATGATTTTTTATTTAAAGGCGGGCGAATTGTTGATCCTGCAAATGACAGAGATTTCATTGGTGATGTAGCTATAAAAGGGGATAAGGTTGCTGAAGTGGCTAAAGAGATAGACAGTTATTTGGCTGAGCAAGTAATCAATATTAGCGGGAAAGTTATCATACCCGGAATAATTGACACTCACTGCCATGTTGCCAGACCAGAGGCTAAAGGAGCAGGTTACCGAATGTTAATAAATGCTGGTGTGACTACTGCTTTCGATTTCGAAGGGCCAATAGAAGTAATTAAGCGGGAGATAACTAAATATGGTTGTGGGCTAAATGTAGCAGTTTTAGAAGCAATCTATCCCGGGAATGGCATAAAAAGCAAAGACGCTACGACGGATGAATTACAGAAAACCATAAATAAATATTTAGACAGTGGAGCAATAGGAATAAAAATATTGGGAGGTCATTATCCACTCACTCCTGAAACTACTTATAATATTCTCCAAATAACTCATCAGGAAAAAGGATATATGGGTTTTCATGTAGGAACGACTCAAACCGGAAGTAACATCCAGGGGTTAGAAGAGGCAGTTAAACTGGCCGAAGGAAAACCTCTGCATATTGCCCATATTAATGCTTATTGTCGCGGTTATATTGAGGACCCTTTATTAGAACTAAAAAGAACTATGGATATTTTAAAGAAATCACCAAATATTATTTCTGAAAGTCATTTAGCCATACATAATGCTTGTTATGGAGGAATTAATGGGAATGGTGTGCCTCGAAGTTATGTACTTCGCAATGCTTTACGAGCTAAAGGATATCAAGTAAGTAAAGAAGGATTAGAAGAAGCACTTAGAGTAAAGTATGCAGGAGTATATGCTTTAGTTGGTAGTAAAATGGAATATATTTATGGCGATGAGGCAATTGATTATTGGAAAAAAAACGAATATAATGTGGGAATTTGTTTTCCCATTAATCGTAGAAGGTCTGCTGAAGTATGTGTTACAGAAAGAGATAAAAAAGGCAATTTTGTTGTAGATGCAATTAGTAGTGATGCGGGAGCAATTCCGAGAAATTGCATTCTTTCTCATGGGTTACCGTTAGTTCATTTTTGTGCCTTGACTTTAAGTGAACTGGTCCAAAAAATAAGTTTAACTCCTTCACGAATGTTAGGATTAAAGAATAAAGGCCATTTATCCATCGGAGCAGATGCCGATATTACCATTTTTGATCCAGATGATGCCAAAGTTGAAATTGTATTAATTAAAGGGAAAGTATGTATGGTTTCCGGAATTATATTTAATAATCCGGGTAGATTGATTGTCACAGAGAGAGGAGCAAATAAATTAAAAAAACAGGAAATACCTCTGGAGGTGATTGATTTAGAGGACAGTTTATTTTTAAAGGGGAAGGTTAATAAAAGTAAATAATATAGATAGAACCAATCTTCCTTAAAAAATAAGGGTTTGTAGGAATACGGAGCAGGAACTCTTTACAAAATAAAGCTTTTAAGTAAATGCGAAAAAAACGTTTGCATTTGCATTATTTTAAGTCGAGTTATACTTTAACCCTCGAAAATCACTCTTTTTTGGCTAAATTTTCACTCCTTCAAAACCTGAAAGTGTCTATTTATAAGGGTTACAGGATTTTGGAAAGGCAAAAATACCCCCAATCGGGGTAATAAATACCGATTTTTGGAAAATTTGAACGCAAAAAAAGGCACTTTTCGTGCGTATTTAGGGCATTCCTGTAGGAGTAAAATTTCTTTCTTTATCTCTATGGGTGGGAGATAATTGCAAAAATAATTATTTCGCCTTTATGAGGACCATAATAGAAAAAAATCCTATAGGCTGCTGAAGTGTTTTGTTCTGCATAAGCCTCGAAAATCTTTTCACCATTTGGTCCATGAACTGAATGATATAGGTGGGTTTGTAAGCTGGGATGCCTCGGGTTTTGGCTTAAAAATTGTAAGGTTTTTACCACTGCTTTGTATTGCTTTTTTTGATTTGAGCTTCCTTTCAGGTCCTTTATTAAGGCCTGTTTGGCTGTAGGAGTAAAATTCAATATAAATTTCATAAATCTTCAAGAAATTCTTCTAAATTTTCTACTCTTTCGGTCTTTTCTTGTTTTGCTTCGGTTAATCCTTGTCGGATTAATTTTAAAATATTAGGGTTTTGATAAATCCAGGCTTCCTTGCTGGGAATAGATACCATAGGTCTTAGCAAAATATCACCCTCCTCGCCATAGAAAATTTGAAACTCATCAGCCCCAGTTTGAGCAGTAATTAGTTTTACAATCTTTTCGCCTATTGTTATTCTGTTTTTAGAATCAATAGTTTTTATGCCTACAGGTACAAATTTTTCATTGATATAATTAATGATCCCTTTTTTCTTTGTTTTCATTTCATCCACCTCTATATATAATATAATCTACAGTGGGGAATAAGTCAAGTGGGAGTGTGGGATATATTAAATTATAGAGCCAGTCTACATATTTGATAGAAAACCTTAATATTGGATAGTTATAAAACCCTTATAGTATAAGGCTTCTGAAAGTGGGATGCAATGAAAACGATTGTATTCGCATTATTTTGCCTTGACTTATACTTTTACCCTCACAAAATGGGTGTTTTTTGGCGATTTTTTAAGTCTTTAAAATCTAAAAGTGGCTATTTATAAGGGTTACAGAGTTTCGGGGAGGTCAAAAAAGGCTAAAAAACGTCGTATTTTTCAAAAATTGAAGTGCTTTAAAAGGTACTTTCCGTGCGTTTTTAGGGCATTCCTGAAGGGGCTTTGAAACCCTTGCGAATAAAGGGTTACAGGAAACAAAGAATTATTCTTTATGCTAACAAAATGATACAGAGAACCGTCCCATATACCATTGGAGTTGTAGGGACACGGCGTGCCGCGTCCTCCAAAGACAGCACAGCACGCTGTGCTGCTACTAAAACTTTTGCAAACAAAGGCTTATATGTCATTGGAGGAGCGAAGCAACGAAGCAATCTTGTGTTTATGTCATTTTTGCGCTTTCTATGTAATTCCCGCGCAAGCGGGAATCCAGGGAGAAATTAGGCGATAGTGAATTTTTAATAATTTTTATTACAACCTCAATAAATAACCATTCTTCTCTAGCCAATCCCTATGTTTCTTATATTCCGGGTTTAACATTTTCACTTTATTCCAAAATGCTTTCGAATGATTTTTTTCATCAAGATGCACGAGCCCATGAATAACAACAGAATCTATGATAGGCAAGGGAGCCATAATTAATCGCCAGGCGAAATTTAGATTGCCTTGGTAAGAGCAGGAACCCCATGTTTTTTGTGCATTGGTAATATTTATTTTATTATAATTTAATCCTCTTTCTTGTGCATACCATTCAACTCTTTGAAATATTTTTCCATAAGCTCTTTTCTTATACCAATCGATAAAAAAATCCTTTGCCTTCGGTAAACATTTTTTTGAAAGGTAAAATCCATTTTCGAAATTAAGTGGCATTTCCTAATTTTCAACCAACCTCAACCGGTAATAATTCCCCAAAATTATTGTATTATGTATTTAAACAATCAATTACTGTTTTTAAGTAAATGGCCATAATTCCTATATTTTCATCTCTTATTTGACACCCTTCCTCTGTTTCTTCCATCAAGGCTTCGATTACATATTTTAAAAGTTCCGGTTGAGAATAATTATTAATTATTTTTTCTACACTATCTATAAATTCAATGTCTGCTTTATCTTTAAGATGTTCAATCATCTTCATATTTGCTTTTTCAGTTTTATCTAAAATCTTTCCTTTAATTTTAGGTAAAGGGGTAGAACCTTGGGACATCATTTGCCAAACATTCATTCCTATATAAAATAGTAATTCCCGTTCATCTTGATTAAAAATATCACTACCAACCGCCATTAGATAAGCAAGGATAAATGGTTGTTTTTTACTCATAAGAGTAACCATTTTTTGTGTTTCTTGAGGGGATGACATCTGTGCCATTTTTTTCCAGGTCTTTTCCACGATTTCTGGAGATATTGGTTCCATTATAGCCTCCCTGTTTATGATTTTTTTAAAAATTTGAGAATTTCTTTTATTGTCTCCTCGAGTCCTTTAAAGAACTATAGAGTGCGATTTATTTTATATCAAAGGCATCTTTAAAACGTTCTGCTGGATCATTAAAAGTGACTTCATTTGGGTCAAAATGTTCCGGGTCAAATTCTCCTCCAACCCATTCTAACATTTCTTCATGTTGCTCATCATTGGGATTCCTTATAATTTCTAAAAAATTATCATACCCATATGATCCGCCACAATCTTCCGGAGGGCAAGCTCTTTCTCCTTTAATACATAGGGGATAAGTAAGGTTATTTTCTTTAGGGAGTCTCTTTTTCAGGGTTATTTTATGTTCCCAATTATCGCCAAAATCATATATGTAATTTGCTGATTTATTTTCCCTTAAAAAGTAGTCCGCTATTTTTATTTTCCAACCAGGAAGAACTTTATAATCTGCGAACTCTTCCTCTGGAATTCCTATCAGTGTTTTTAGTCCAGTTAGTGGATTATTTATCTCAAATTCATGAAGATGACAATCATACCAACCCATAGCATCTTGAATAGCTACATGAAAATCCCAAAAGGTATAGGTTTTCGGAACTTGTATCCTCCGCCAAATGGATGGCTTAATATCCTTTAGGACAATTTTAAATTGATATACTTGATCAAATTTCTTTTTCATAAGTTTCTCCCTTCGTATAATTTATGATTTTTATCGATAACCTTTTTAAAAGCTTTATATAAATAATATTCTCTAAAAATTTCAAAAATCCTCTTTTTTGGGTAAAAAATGATAAAAATAAATTATCGGTTATTGGTTTTTAGATTTCAGTCAAATATTGGTTCACTTGACAAATTCTCTCTCACCAAAGTATAATATGTTAACAAAAAGATTAATTAAGTGTGCTTAGTTCAATGAAATACAATGATATAAAAAAAATAAATAAATTATACTTTACTTACCAGGATGTAGCAAAAATACTATCTACATCTGAAGATTCTGCTCGGGTATTGTGTACCCGATATGTAAAACAAAAATATCTTATCAGACTAAAAAGGAACTTCTATATATTAAAGGAAAGATGGGATAATATTGCTCCAAATCAAAGGCTGGAGCTGGCCAATATTCTCCAGGTCCCATCTTATATCTCTTTGATGACTGCTCTTTCATTTTATGAATATACTACTCAGGTTCAGCAGAAATTTATCGAATCTATCTCCTTATACCGTACATTTACCAAAGATATTGAGGGAGTTGTATTTAATTATAGCAAAATCAAAAATGATTTTTATTTTGGCTTTTCTAAAAAAAACAATATATTTATTGCCTCCCCTGAAAAGGCCCTTATCGATTCTCTTTATCTAAGTTATTTAGGGAAATATAACTTAGACCTTAGTTCGCTAAATTTAGAAAAAATTGACAGAAAGAGTTGTGAAAATATATTAAAGAAATATCCCTCTAAATTTAAAATATATTACAAGAGGTATATAAAATGAATGATCTGATACAGCAAGAGATTTTTGAAATAGAAGTATTAGCCTGGCTTAAGAACAAGGGATTTCTCCGCAATATGATCTTTGGCGGAGGGACCATGCTGAGACTTTGCTATGGTTTAAAGAGGTATTCAGTTGATCTGGATTTTTGGACATATCGGGTTGACAGGATAGATCAATTTTTTATAAATTTAAAAGATTCTTTAAAGACAGATTACGATTTAACTGATGCACAAAATAAATATTATACCCTATTGTTCGAAATTAAAAAGGCACCATACCCCCGAAAATTAAAAATTGAGATAAGAAAAGAAAATAAAGAAAGTGATTTTCGGGAAACAATTGCTTACTCCCCATATTCTAACCAGCAGGTATTGCTTAAATCTTTTACCTTAGAACAAATGATGAAAAATAAAATAAAAGCCCTTTTAGAAAGAAAAGAAATAAGAGATGTATTTGATATAGAATTTTTATCAAGAAAGAGCGTTAACATTTCAGCAAATTATGAAGAATTACAAAAGATTAAAGAAATTATTAAAGGATTTAAAAAAAGAGATTACTATGTAACTTTAGGTTCTCTTTTAGATGATGACACCAGAGAATATTACAAAGAGGTTAAATTCACATATTTATTGGGCATTATCGATGAGCGTCTTTCTTATAAATAGAAGGGAAGAAAAAAAGGGGATAGGCTACTTTTTGCTTTTCTTTATCTTTAACTCTATACAAAAAGTAGCCTGTCCCCTTTTTTAGAAAGAGTGGAAGAGAGGCAAATAAGTATTTAATAAGATTGACTTAATATGATATAATTACAAAAATAATTGAGAAAAAGAGGGGGAGTTAAGTAGAGAAATATCAAAAATATCAATCAATAAAAGATAGATTATTAACTGGAGTGAATAAAAATAATATTGTTTTTTTATGGAGGTTAAAAATAATAGAAATGCTCCCCAAGAAATTGATTAAAGAAGACAGGTTTGAAAGAGAGATTGAATACAAACTTTCAGAAAAAGAAATCTGTAAAGCTTTTCTAAAGGAATATAATAAAAAGAATAAAAATGGTTATCGTTTTGTTAGGTCAGGTGATCCTATTGAAGGAGAACCTTCTTGTATTTGTACAGAGAATTTGAATATTGAACTTACCCCGGTATATTATAATAAAGAAGAAGTAAAAGCCGCCTGGGGATTAGTTAAATCAATGAAGAAACGGAAGAAGGATAAAGAAAATAATCATAAGCATAAAGACAAAAAAGATTATTTAACCGATGCGAACCAGATGTTTTGTGATTCTTTAAATGAACGGATAAATAATAAAAATGAAAAAAAATATAATCATACTGGTAAATTATTTTTAATTATAGAAGAGGGAATAGGGTTAACCGAAAAGGAAGCAGTGGAGTATTATATTAATCAGGGTAAAAAATTTACTAACAATATTTTTAGCGAAATCTGGCTGATGTTACAATCAGCAGGGCATTATAAAATATATTTACTGGATAAAAAATAATTTCTTTCTGATTAAAAATGACGATGGATTGACTTTTTCAGAAAAAAGAGAAAGAGAAAAAGTTATAGCCTGCCACAAGTGGAAGCCGGACAGAAGATATATTTATTTTTCTGGTGTTTTTACAAACAAAAGAGGAAATACGATATCACTTGCACAGCAAGGTATCCAAACAGAGAGAAATAAAAAAATAAAAATACCAATGCACGTAAACCAATTCAAAGTTTGTCCTAAAGCCATAATAATATGGAAGAGTGAAGCCCAGGTGCTTAGGAGAACATGACCAAAATGAGGGAACTTTGTGGAGGGCTTTAGATAAGCTATTCCAATGCCGAATAAGGCTAAGGGATTGACCAGCCACCATTCTTCAATAAAACCTAAATGAATTTCTCGATGGGGCAGATTGAGCAAAATTTCACCCAGATAGGGGATTACCGAATCACTTAATGTAGCTATTCCAACAGAACCCACATAACCGATGAGGATTAAAATTACCAGGTTACATTTATTCTTACCCGTCCCACATTTATAAAAATTATACATAGAGGCAGTAACCAGTGCACTTAAAAAAACATGGAGAGGGTGAAGGGTATAAAAAATATTATAGGAAAATTTGGAGGGTAGTTTTTGAAAAAATATTATCAGAATTATTCCGGTAACAGCTCCGAAAGCAGTAAAAGGCATATGTTCTTTTAATTCTTTAAGGATTTGTTTATACATTTCTTTCCTTCATTCCTCAATTTAAAAAATTTTTAGGTAGGTAGAGTGTAAAGGCAATAATTATTTAATTAGGCTATAGTAATATGTTATACTTATAAAAATAGAGAAGTCAATAAAATTTCTCAATAATCTCTAATTTTTATTGGCAAAATTAAATAACCGAAGAAGAAAAGAGGAAACAGAGAATGAAGATTGGATGCCATATTTCTATCGCCGGGGGAATAGATAATTCTGTTGTTCGGGCTGTGGAATTAGGCTGTAATACTATGCAGATATTTTCTAAAAATGCATCCACCTGGCGGGAGAAGATATTAAAAAAGGGCGAAGTAGAAAGTTTTAGAGAGAGTTTAAAAAATTCTAATATTAACCCCGTTTTTATTCACACCTCTTATCTCGTTAATTTGGCTTCTCCCTCAGATGTACTTTATTTCAAATCAATTAATGCTTTTTTAGGAGAGATGAAAAGAGCAGACCTTTTATTGCCCGACCCTTATCTAATTATTCATCCGGGGGCCCATACCGGAGCAGGAGAAGAATACGGGATTCAGAGGATAATCAGAGCCCTTAATATTATTTTAGAAGAAAGTGCAGATTTAGGTTTAAAGACGATGATATTATTGGAGGATACTGCTGGCTCAGGTACACATTTAGGTTATACTTTTAAGCAGTTAAAGAGGATGATGGAAGGGGCGAAAGATAGAAAAAGTATAGGAATATGCTTTGATACCTGTCATGCCTTTGCAGCAGGATATGATCTTTCGAATAAGGAAGGGGTAGAACAAACTTTAGAAGAGTTGGATAAAGGTTTAGGCTTAGAAAGATTAAGGGTGGTCCATCTGAATGATTCTAAATATCCTTTGGGGTCACGAAGAGACCGACATATGCATATTGGGAAAGGATATATAGGACTGGAAGGTTTTAAGGTGTTGGTGAATCATAAATATCTAAAAGACCTGCCTTTTATTCTGGAGACTCCTAAGCACGATGAAAAAGATGATCTAAAAAATATTAATTTGGTAAAGAGTTTGATACAGGGGACGGTTCTCTGTGTTAATAATAATTTTAAATATTAAACTAAGTTAACACAGAGAACCGTCCCCTGTATCAAAGATGAGGGTTTAAGTGGATGCCGGTAGAGAGAATATTAAACGAACTAAAAAAGTATAATAAAGTCAGTTCCCGCTTTACTGACTGGAAGCATATTCCGGCTAAATCTGGAATTTACGAAGAGTTTCCGGAGTGGATAGAGGATAAACTGGTAATGATTTTGAAAGAGAAAGGTATCAACAAACTCTATTCTCATCAGGCTTCCGCCTTGGAATTTATAAGGAACAAGAAGAATGTAGTAATAGTCACACCTACAGCCTCCGGAAAGACTCTCTGTTACAATCTACCGGTATTAGATTCTATCTTAAGAGATGAAAATAGCCGGGCACTTTATCTATTTCCCACTAAAGCTTTATCTCAGGACCAATTGACTGAATTGTATCAATTAGTCTCAGCCCTGGATGAGGGAATTAGGACTTATACCTATGATGGAGATACTCCGTCTTCCGCTCGGCAGGCGATCCGTAAAAAAGGGCATATTGTGGTAACTAATCCGGATATGCTGCATTTAGGGATATTGCCTCATCATACCAAGTGGATGGATTTTTTCGTAAATTTGAAATATGTGGTAATCGATGAGGTTCATATTTATCGGGGAGTATTCGGAAGCCATCTGGCCAATGTGATAAGAAGATTGAAGAGAATCTGCCGATTTTATGGGTCGAATCCCCAGTTTATCTGCTGTTCGGCGACTATTGCTAATCCTCAAGAGCTTTCTCAAAAGATTGTAGGAGAAGAATTTGTTTTAGTCGATAATAACGGCTCCCCTCAGGGCGAGAAACATTTTATATTTTATAATCCTCCGGTAATTAATAAAGAATTAGGAATCAGGAAAAGTTTAATTAAAGAAGTAGCTCGTTTTGTCGCCTATTTTTTAAATTATAACATTCAAACCATAATTTTTGCCCGGAGTCGTCTAACCACTGAAGTTTTAACCAGTTATTTAAAAGATTTTTTAGCTAAAACGGGAAGGTCCAAGGATATGGTTAGAGGTTACAGGGGAGGTTATTTACCTAACCTAAGACGTGAAATAGAAAAGGGCTTAAAAGATGGTGAGATAAAAGGAGTGGTAAGTACCAATGCCCTGGAGCTGGGGATAGACATTGGACAGCTTGATGTTTGTTTTATGGCCGGATATCCCGGAACTATATCCAGTACCTGGCAGCAGGCCGGAAGAGCTGGGCGCAGATCTAATAGTTCGATAGCTATCTTGGTTGCTTCCAGTAACCCTTTAGACCAGTTTGTAATAAATCATCCTGATTATTTCTTCGGAGAATCACCGGAGAGTGCAGTTATCGACCCGGATAATTTGAGTATTTTAGTCAGTCACATCAGGTGCGCTTCTTTTGAATTACCCTTCGAAGAAGGAGAAGATTTCGGAACAAAAAGGCTTCGGGACGTTCTGGATCATTTAGAGAAGGAAGGCGTGCTTCATTGTGTGGAAAAGAAATGGTATTGGATGAGCGAGATTTATCCCACTAAAGAGATAAGTCTGCGCAGTGCCTCGGTAGATAATTTTGTAATTATTGATACCACTGACCAACAGGAACAGGTTATCGGAGAAGTGGATAAGGCCAGTGTGCCCACACTTATTTACGAAGGAGCTATTTATCTTCATGAAGGTGAACAATATGCTATTCACAGGTTGGATTATCAGAATCAGAAAGCCTATGCCGAAAAAGTTAAAGTTAATTATTACACCGATGCCAAGACCGAAACTAATATTAAGGTTTTAGATGTGTTTGAGAAGGGTGAAGAATCAAATATGGAACATGCTTATGGGGAAGTGGTCATTACTACCCTTTCTACCTGTTATAAAAAGATAAAATTTTATACTCACGAGAATATCGGTTTCGGGGAAATATCTTTGCCGCCGGAAGAGATGCATACGACCGCTTATTGGCTTGCTTTGGCTGATGATAGTAGAGAGCTATTGAAGCGCCTGGAAAGTGAAGACACATCTTTTAATTTAAGCAGCGGGCTTTTGGCTCTATCTAATGTCCTTATTAATGTTGTTCCTTTATATGTAATGTGTGACCCTCAGGATGTAAGGGCAGTTTCGGAAGTTCGTTCCCCTTTTACCGGAAGGCCGACCATTTATATTTATGATAATTATCCCGGAGGAGTAGGATTTAGTGAGAAGATGTTTGAGCTGCGCCGGTCTTTACTGCAGGCGGCTCAGGAATTGATTCTTGGCTGCGGGTGTGAAAATGGCTGTCCCTCCTGTGTGGGGCCTATTGATGAAGTGGGCATAAAGGGGAAAGAGAGTGCCCTTTTAATTTTAAGGGAGGCTTTGAACTGATTATGGACCTAAAGAGTCGACTGGAAAAGATTGACCAATTAAAAAAGAATATAAATAATATTACTCAATCACAAAAAGAGAAAAGCATACATATTGTGAATCAAGAAGTAAAGATAGAAGAAGTAGTATCAGGAAAATTTATCTCCACTCCTTTTGGGGAAAGCTTTATCCGGGAAAATTATTTTCCTCGAGATTATAGGTGCGGGGAAGTTGAACTTTTTCAAATTTTTCAATCTTCTACCAAAACTATTTCCAGTTTAGCCAGAGATGATAGATTAAAAGAAATAGATATTAATAAGACCGTCTTTTTGGATACAGAGACTACCGGATTGGCCGGAGGAGCAGGGACTTATATTTTTCTTGTGGGAGTAGGATATTTTGAAAGAGACCAATTTTGTATTCGGCAATATTTTATGCGGGATTATAATGAAGAACGAGCCCTTTTATCAGCGCTAAATGATCTGCTCGCTAATTTTAAGGCGGTAGTTACTTATAATGGTAAGACCTTTGACCTTCCTTTAATGGAAAGCCGTTATATTATGTCCGGGATGAAGATGAGTTTAAAAGATCCTTACCATTTCGATCTTCTTTACCCAGCCCGCCGACTGTGGAAGAGAAGGCTGGAGAGTTGTTCCCTATCTACAGTAGAAAGAGAGATACTGAAAGTTAGCAGAGATGATGATGTGCCGGGGTATCTCATCCCGGAGATTTACTTTAGATATTTACGGACTAAAGATGCTCGGGCAATAAAGCAGGTCTTCGAACATAATTTACAGGACATCCTTTCTCTGGTAGCCCTGGTCAGCAGGATGTGTTTTCTGGTAGAAGATCCTTTAAATAATACCGAATACGGGATGGATATTTTTAGTATAGGTAAGATGTTTGATGAAGAGAAGAGATACGAGCAGAGCACCCACTATTATACTGAAGCTTTAAAACACAATTTAGCAGAGGAAGAGGCCTTAGAGATATTAAGATTGGCTTCTTTTGCTTATAAGAGACAGGGGAAATGGGAAGAAGCAGAAGAAATATGGAAAGAGATAATAAAAAGAAGCCGAGAATTTATCTATTTCCCTTACGAAGAATTGGCTAAGTATTACGAACACTATTTAAAGGATTATCAAAAAGCAGAGACGATAGTAGAAGAAGCTCTAAATATTGAAGAAAATATTTTTCTGAGAGAAAAATTACAATATCGTTTAAATCGAATAAAAAAAAAGAGGTAAGAGATGGAGAAGAAAAGTTATACAGTAAAGGATTGGCCGGATGAGGAAAGACCGAGAGAGAGGTTGGTTAAACATGGAGTAGATTATTTGACAGATGCGGAATTATTGGGAATAATATTGATTAAAGGTTATCAGGGGAAGACTTCGGTAGAAGTAGCGAAAGATTTATTATCAGAAACAAAGAGTTTAAGGAAATTAGATTCTTTAAGCTATCCGGAGATGAGTTCTGTTAAAGGGATAGGCCTGGCTAAATTTGCTCAAATAAAGGCAGCTCTTGAGATAGGGAAAAGGCTTTTAAGAGAGACCAATTTGCCTAAAAAGAAAATTCATAATGCTGCTGATTTAGTAAATTATTATAGCCCATGTATGCGAGATTTAAAAAAGGAAAAATTTAAAGCAATATTATTAGATGTAAAGAATAAGATTATTAGGGATATTGATATTTCGGTAGGCAGTTTAACAGAAAGCATAGTCCATCCCCGCGAGGTATTAAAAGAGATAATTAAGGAATCTGCTGCCTCAGTTATATTTTTACATAATCATCCCAGCGGGGAATCAAATCCCAGTAAAAATGATTTAGATATTACTGAGCGTCTGGTAGAGGCCTGTAATATAATTGGAGTCAAAGTACTGGATCATATAATATTAGGAGAGGATAGTTATTTCAGTTTTGCCCAGGAGGGTATATTGAAAAAAGTAGGGGCAGACCTTGTGTCTGCCCTAAAAGGAGTTAGCAATACATGAAAAGTAATTTATCCATAAAATTTTGTCCCTATTGTGGTTATAAATTATCCAGAAAGATGTTGGAAGGAAGAGAAAGATTGTATTGCTCGAGGTGTGGTAAAATATTTTACGAAAATCCTACTCCGGTAGTGGCAGTGATAGTTAGAGGTGATGAAGGCAAAATATTGTTAATCAAAAGGAAAATAGAACCTCGCAAAGGTGAGTGGGCTTTACCCAGCGGATTTATGGAGATAGAGGAAAGCCCTATAGAAGCGGCTTTGAGGGAATTGGCTGAAGAGACCGGGTTAAAAGGAAAATCGAAGAGGTTGATAGGAGTTTATCCCAATAATAGCGAAATTCATGGTTATTTAGTTACTATAATTTATGAAGTTGAAATTTTAGGAGGAAAACTTTGCGCCGGTGATGATGCGGAGGAGGCAGAATTTTTTGCGGTTAATCAACTTCCTCCTTTAGCCTTTAAATCTCACCGGGAAGCACTAAGAGAAGCACTAAAGGAGAAGGAGTAAGAGAAATTTGAAAGTATTAGCTTTAGATTTTGATGGAGTAATTGTAGATAGTGTTTTTGATTCGCTTTTTGTGGGTCATAACGCTTTCTTAAGACTATATGGACCGGGGAAAAAGAAATATTTTGGGGGAGAACTTTTTACTTTCGAAAGTTGGGAAGAGACTAAAAAGCAGTACCAGGAAGAGATAAAATATTACCACACCCTAAGGCCTTATATTCGGGGAGCAACCGATTATGGTTTGATCCAGAAATTAATAGAAGAAAATAAATCTATTAAGAATCAGGAAGAATTTGACAATTATAGAAAGACAGTGAAGTTTGATTTTGAAGACTATGAAAAAGAATTTTATAAAGAACGAGAAAGGCTTCAAAATATAGATTATAGAGCCTGGTTTAATTTGGAGCCACCCTATCCCAAAGTAATAGAGGGGATAAAGAAATTATTAGAAGAAGGAACTAAAATCGTTATTGCTACCTCTAATAGAAGAAAAGCAATTGCCAGATCTTTTACTCCTGAATATTTTGGTTTTACTATTGAACCAGAAGGTATTTTAGATAAGAGATATGGTGAAGATAAATCCGAGCAGATGAAGCAGATTGTAAAATTATATAATGTCAAGTTTGAAGAAATATATTTTGTAGATGATCAGGTAAACCATTTAATTCAAACCAGACTTTTAGGAGTAAAAATTCTTTTAGCTGGCTGGAGCTACGCAACTGATATTCAAAAAGAGGAAGCCCGGAAACAAAATATTTCAATTATTGAAAGAGAAGAAGATTTTTACCCCATGATTAAGAGTGTTTTAAAAGTAAATACTTGAAGGAGAGTTCAATCATTTATATCCAAAACCTCTTGACTTAACT
>JAHJOY010000026.1 GCA_018819665.1 bacterium | reverse complement strand
TGAATAGTGAATAGTGAATAGTGAATAGTGAATAGTGAATAGTGAATAGTGAATAGTGAATAGTGAATAGTGAATAGTGAATAGTGAATAGTGAATAGTATTTAGTAAAGAAAAAGTCAGAGTATATTTGTATTGTGTGATGAAAATTTGGATTCAGAGGTAGGGGCACGATGCATCGTGCCCACCAAAGCCAAAAGACAAAGAAATAAAGGGCACAATTCATTGTGCCCCTACAAAATCACAAAGACTATAGTGACGTCATGGGCAGACAAATCCGTTTTCTTGTCCTACTAACGACTATTCACTATTCACTAACGACTATTTTATAAGGAAAAATATAATGCCATCACCCAAGAGAAGCGAACAGTTAGAAAAGTCTCTTGTAAGAGAAATTAACAATATAATTTATCGAAAAATAAACGATCCGCGGATAAAATTTGTTACTATAACAAGGATAAAAGTTTCATCTGACCTGAAATATGCTGATATTTTTGTGACTATTTTTAATGATGAGGTTCAACAAAAAAAAGCTTTAAAAGGACTTAAAAGTGCGACAAAATTTATAAGAGGTGAATTGGGAAAAGATCTAAAACTGAGATATGTGCCAAATATAAAATTCATAATCGATGAGGACTTAGAGCATCAGTACAAAATATTAAAAATTATTACTGAAGTTAATGACCAACAATTGAATTTGAAGAAAGATAAAAATAATGAAAAATTTTAATGAAATTAACAAATTGCTGCAGAAAAACAATAATTTTTTAATTACTTCCCATGTAAATTTGGATGGAGATGGAATTGGTTCTGAACTTGCCCTTTATTTCATTTTAAAAAAACTAAAGAAGAAACCCATTATATTAAATCAGGATAGATTGCCAAAAATATATGATTTTTTACCCGGCAGTAATAAAGTACATTACTTAAAAGATAATTATATTGACGCAAAAAGTATAGATGTGGGGATAGTGCTTGATTGTAGTAATGTCAAAAGAATTGGAAAGACATACGAAATATTTAAAGATATAAAAACCATAATAAACATCGACCATCATAAGAGCAACGAAAACTTTGGGGGTTTAAATTATGTAGATAGTTCTATTTCTTCTGTCGGAGAAATTATCTATGAATTGATTAAGTCTATAAATATAGATTTATTAGATGAAAAGATTTCTACCTGTTTATTTGCCGCCATAATAACTGATACCGGTTCGTTTAGATATTCAAATGTAAGTTCAAAGACATTTAAAGTAGCTTCCGATTTAACTTCTAAAGGAATAAAGCCATATTTAATTGCCAATAATATTTATAATAGAAACACCTATTCTGGATTAAAATTATTAGGAGAAGCCCTTTCGACTTTAGAGACGGATGAATCTAATTATGTTTCATGGCTAACTATTACCCGAAAGATGTTAAATGATGCCAAAGCAAAGGATGAGGAGATAGAAGGGATAATTGATGTTGCCACTACCTTGAACAATGTTGAAATTTCAATATTATTTAGAGAAACCAAGGACGATAAAATAAAGATTAGCTTTCGCTCTAAAGGAAATTTTGACGTAAATAAATTTGCTGGAAAATTTAAGGGCGGCGGCCATCCAAATGCTGCTGGTTGCTTATGTTCGGGAAAATTGGGCGAAATTAAAGAAAAAATACTTTCCAAATTATTTAATGACATTAAACGACTTGGGAGTGAAAAATAGTTAGCTGGTTAGTTAGTTACCTGGTTAGCTGGTTAAGAAGATAGCAGTCAGGATATAAATTAGTATCGAGTATCGAGTATATAGTATTTAGTAAAATACAGTAATAAGTAATATGTAATGAGTAATAGGATTAAATTTGCTAAATTAAGAATAAAAGAGATGATTTTTAATATTGATGAACGGTATTTTAAACATATTTAAACCAAAAGGAATTACCTCATATCAAGCTGTAAAAGAGGTTAGGAATATTTTGGGTATTCCTAAAGCAGGACATACGGGAACATTAGATCCTTCTGCTTCCGGTGTTTTATTAGTATGTATCGGTCAAGCTACAAAAATTGCCGAATTTTTAGTAGGTATGGAAAAACACTATCAGGGTGAAATGATTTTGGGTATAAGCACTGATTCCCAAGATTCAGAAGGGAAAATTGTTCAAAGAAGAGAAGTTAAAACTGATATTGATGAAAAAAGGATTAAAGATATATTCCAAAAATATGAAGGCATAATTAGTCAGATACCCCCGATGTTTTCAGCAGTTCATTACAAGGGAGAAAGATTATATCGTCTTGCCAGGAAAGGTATAGAAGTAAAAAGAAGTCCTAAAAAAATCAAAATATATAAGTTAAATTTGATGAATTTTAACCAAAAGGCGTGCATCGTTAAATTCGAAGTTGTTTGTTCAAAAGGCACATATGTTAGAACATTATGTAACGATATAGGTGATGAATTGGGTTGTGGTGCACATTTATCAAATTTGGTAAGAAAAAAGGTTGGTAATTTTAGCATTGAAGATTCGCTAAATTTAGAGGAATTAAAGAAGGATAAAACTTTAGGGAAGAGATATCTTATTAGCATTGATTCCGCTCTTGAAGAATTAAATAAAATAACTGTAAAAAGTGAAGCAACCAAAACTGTTTTAAATGGCGGGATTATATCAAGTGAGCAAATTGTTGAGATTCCGAAAGGACTAAAAACAAGAAAAAACAATTTTTTTAAAATATTTGACGTAAAAGGCAATTTGTTATCCATAGGCACTTCAATTAAAAAAAACGGAAAAAATATTTTTTTTAAACCAGTTAAAGTTTTTAGAAATAATTAAATTTGCTAATTCGATTCTAAATAATAAATAATAAATTAAAAAGTTAAAACTAAAAGCGAAAAACCATAATTCAAAACTTAAAACTTTTTCTCTCAATACTAAATTTTAAGTTTTA
>JAHJOY010000265.1 GCA_018819665.1 bacterium | reverse complement strand
TATTATGGATGAATTTGGCGATATGAAGGATATGGAAAATCTTTTAGCGGAAGCACATAAAAGAGATATAAAATTAATTATGGATTTGGTAGTAAATCATACTTCTGATGAACATCCCTGGTTTATGGAATCCTGCTCCTCCTTAGATAATCCTTATCGAGATTTTTATATTTGGAGAAAGGGTAAAAATGGTTTAGCTCCTAATAATTGGGGTTCTATTTTTGGCGGTTCCGCGTGGGAATACGATAAAATTACTGATGAATATTATTTACATCTTTTTTCCAAAAAACAACCAGACTTAAATTGGGAAAACCATCGTGTAAGAGAAGAAATTTACAAAATGATGAAATGGTGGTTAGATAAAGGAATCGATGGCTTCCGGATGGATACGGTAAATATGCTCTCTAAAGTCCCCGATTTGCCCGATGGGAAAATAATAGAAGGATATAAATATGGTGATGGCAGCCCTTATTTTTTAAATGGCCCGCGTATTCACAAATACCTGCAAGAGATGAACAAAAAAGTGCTTTCAAAATACGATATTATGACTGTAGGAGAAACTCCCGGGACTACCCCAGAAATCGCGTTAAAATATGTTGATAAAGACCGTAATGAACTCAATATGGTCTTTCATTTCGAATTGATGAAAATTGACCATGACCCCATAAATAAATGGAAGCCCAAGGAATGGAAATTGAGTGAATTAAAAAAAATCTTTACTAAGTGGTATGAAGGCTTAAAAGAAAAAGGTTGGAACAGCCTTTTTATGAATAACCATGACCAACCACGAATGGTTTCCCGATTCGGTAATGATAAAAAATACCGCGTAGAATCAGCCAAGATGTTAGCTACTCTTTTACATACTCTTCCCGGTACTCCTTATATCTATCAAGGCGAAGAAATTGGAATGACGAATGTTGCTTTCGATAATATAGAAGACTATCATGATATAGAAACTCTAAATTTCTACTGCGAAATGACTAAAAAAGGTCTTTCTAAAGAAAAAATTATGAAAGCTATCCATCGAATAAGTCGGGATAATGCTCGTACTCCCATACAGTGGAGTGATAGCCCTAACGCTAGTTTTACTACTGGTGTCCCCTGGATAAAAGTTAACCTAAATTATCCAGATATAAATGTTGCCCATGATTTAAAAGACTCAAATTCAATATTTTGCTATTACCAAAAAATAATCCAGCTTAGGAAAGATAATTTAATTATGATCTATGGAGATTATCAGCTTATCTTAGAAGATGATGAATATATTTATAGTTATTTGCGTACTCTTAATAAAGACCGACTACTAATTATTCTTAACTTCTTTTCCAGCCAAATAATTTTTAATCTTCCGGCAAATATTAATTACCAAGAAAAAGAACTACTAATCAGTAATTATAATGTTGAAGAAAAAGAAGGTATTAAAAGTATATATCTACGTCCTTATGAAGTAAGAGTATATAAATTATACTAATTGTTAAAATAAAAAGGAGCAGATTAACTGATCTACTCCTTTTTATTTATATTATTTTTTATATTGCTTACTCATTTTACTCACAAGTAATGGCTTCTACCGGACAACCATCGGCAGCCTCTTTGCATGATTCAATCAAATCATCCGGTACCTTGCTGACCTTTACTATCGCTATATCATCCTTCATTTCAAATACTTCAGGACAGGTATCTTCGCATAATCCACACCCTGAACATAAATCTTTATCAACTACAGCCTTCATTTTACATTTTCCTCCTTCTATTATAATTGCCGATATAATTACCGATTTTAAAATTCATTAGTTAATTAAGTGTAAATTCAACACCACTTTAATTTTTATTTTCTTTGTAATTATCGACCAATAATTTTCCCTATTAAAAGAAAAATTTATTTATAACATAAAAAGCATACCTTAAAAAAAGATAAATTTCAAGTGTTTTAACAACTTTTTTATATCCCGTCAATAATCCTTATATCTCATATTCCATAAAATCCTCTGCTAATATAGTTTCAGGAAATACGCTCTGGGCCTCAACAAGTAAACCACTCTCGGTTATTGTCAACTTATTATTCGAGCTATATCGAGGACTAATGTGAGTTAGTATCAATTGTTTAACCTGGGCTTCTTTAGCAACCTTGGCAGCTATTGTGGTAGTCGAATGAAAATTTCTCTTAGCTAGGTCTTCGTCCTGTTGGGAAAAAGTTGTTTCATGAATTAGGAGATCGGCACCTTTAGCCAGATGCAATAAATTTTCACAATAGGTAGTATCACCACAAAAGACTATCTTTCTCCCTTTTCTAATTTCGCTTACAAAATCCTTACCCTGAAAGATTCTTCCATTGGGTAATTCAACTGTTTTGCCCTCTTTTAGAGTACGATAAATTGGACCAGGAGGGATATTCAATCGGCAGGCTTTATCTATTAAAAAATGACTCCTATCCTTTTTTTCTTCGACAGAATAGGCATAAGTTTTAATATTGTGATTTACTTCTGTGTATCGAACTATATACTCCTCATCTTCCCAGATTATTCCTGTTGATAAATTTGGTGGAATAATTTTTATCTCAATGTCATAAGGGATATAGGTTTTGGTTATACTTATGGTTTCTTTTAAATATATATCGAGATCTTCGGGACCAAATATTTGAACTTTTTGCTGATTTTTTCCGCCCCTTAAACCCCGGGAAGCTAATAGCCCAGGAAGTCCAAATACATGATCCCCGTGTAAATGAGAAATAAAAATCTTCTCTAATTTAGATAATTTCAAAGAGGTTTTTTGAATCTGCTGTTGAGTGCTTTCTCCGCAATCCCATAACCATAGTTTGTTTTTATTAATAAAAACAAGAGCAACAGAAGATACATTGCGTTTCAAAGTAGGCATGCCCGAACTAGTACCTAAAAATATAACTTTCATTAATTTTCACCTAATTTCTTCATCGTTTCTTCCACACTCAGTAGCTTGGCCTTTTAAAATTTCTATACCGTGCGGCAATGCCTCTAATATTATTTCTAAAGATTCTCTTACTCCTTTAGGACTGCCAGGTAAATTTATTATCAAACTTTCTTTTCTAATCCCTGCCACCCCTCGAGACAATATCGCTCGATTAGTCTTCTTGAAACTTTCACTTCTGATAATTTCGCTAATCCCCGAAACTTCTTTTTCGATTATCGCCAAAGTAGCCTCTGGAGTAACATCTCTTTTGGCTAAACCCGTTCCTCCGGTAGTTAAAATTAAATCGAGATGTAATTTATCAACTGCCTTTATCAACTCTTCTTGAATAATATCCTTTTCATCTGGAATAATTTGATAATATTTAACTTCTCCATTAATCTTCTTGACTACTTCTTCGATTACTTTTCCACTTAGATCTTCTCTCTCTTCTTTTGACCCTTTATCGCTTATGGTTAAAATCCCTACCTTAATCATCCTGAAACCACCTCAATTCCATCACCGGCTTTTACTTTTCCACCCTTTAAAACTCGGGCAAATATTCCTTCTCTGGGCATTACACAATCCCCAATCTTTTTCCTAATTTCGCAATCATAGTGACATTCTTTTCCTATCTGGGTTACTTCCAATAAAACATTTTCTCCAACTTTCAATTTTGTTTCCAAAGGAAGTTGATATAGGACAATACCTTCCACGGTTAAATTCTCAGCAAAGTCCCCATGTTTTATTTTAAATCCCTTTCCTTTCATCTTATTAATACTTTCTACTCCTAATAAACTAATCTGCCGGTGCCATTTGCCTGAATGAGCATCTCTTTCTAATCCGAAGTCCTCGATTAATAACCCTTCAGCTATCTCTTTTTTTACAGTCCCCTTCTTTTCACTTCGGCATACAGCTACTATCTTTCCTTTTATTTTATTATCCATTTTTCCTCTTTCTCCTTATCATTTATCTGTATATTCAATCTCTCTTTTTTAATGGTCTCGAAAAATGCCCACTCTTACCTCCGCTTTTTTCTAAAAGATATATCGATTTAATAGTCATCCCCCTATCTACTGCTTTACACATATCATAAATGGTAAGACCAGCAGCTGCTACTGCAGTTAAAGCTTCCATCTCCACTCCGGTCTTGCCCATGGTTTTGACTTTAGATTGAATAATAATCTTATTTTCATTCTCATTGATTGTAAAATTAAGATCCACATTGGTAAGTATTAAAGGATGACACATGGGAATAATCTGGCTGGTCTTTTTAGCAGCCATAATGCCGGCTACCTGGGCTACTGCCAAAACGTCTCCCTTGGCAATCTTTCTATCTTTAATCATTTTCAAAGTCTCTGGTTGCATAACTATAGAACCTTCCGCAACAGCTATTCGTTGTGTGTCTTCTTTGCCTCCAACATCCACCATATGCGCCCTTCCATTTTTATTAAAATGGCTTAGTTCTTTTTCTTTCATTTGCTATCCTCCAATTTTAGACATCTTAAAAAAGTCTCTATTTGAGAATTTCTTATTTAATTTATGGCCTTCGGGTTTTATGTTTATTGCTTCTCTAATATTATTTCTTATTATTTTACTCCTGATTATTTTATCATCGGTTTTTGTATTCCTTATTGCCTGCTTAATATCAACCTCTTTATTAGAAAACAAACAAGGCCTCAGTTTGCCTTCGGAAGTTAACCTTATCCGATTACAGGTTT
>JAHJOY010000264.1 GCA_018819665.1 bacterium | reverse complement strand
CTTCCTTGTTTAAATTGTCATGGTAAAGGAGTAGTATAAAGTAATTTTAAAAAATAGAATAATATAATATATCTCCTCCTAATACAAGAAGGGGGTTGTATGCCCAGAGATCGCATCTTTTTTTTAGCAAAATTAAGTAGTAATGAAAAGAACGATTAACCCATCTGTTAATAAATGGTAACAGCAGATGTGTTTGGTAATTATACAGGAGGTGTAGAAAATGCCAGTTGAAGAATTAAGTACAGTATTAGAACCTAAGGCTTTGCCTAACTTTGTAGAAACTAAGCAAATAAAAGATTTAACTGAAAGAGCTTTAGCGTATATCTCTGCCGGGTTTCCGATCCATTTTAGAGGAGTTTCAGGAACAGGTAAGACTACTCTTGCTATGCATGTAGCGTCAAAAATAGGAAGACCTGTAGTGATGATTCATGGAGATGAAGAATTTTCCTCATCTGATTTAATAGGCGGAGAATATGGCTATCACATGAAAAAAGTTATAGACAATTTTATCCACTCAGTGTTAAAGACTGAAGAAGATGTGCAAAAACGCTGGGTAGATAATCGTCTAACTGTAGCCTGCAAATATGGATTTACCCTCATTTATGATGAATTTACCCGTTCCCGCCCGGAAGCAAATAATACTCTGCTTTCCGTCCTTCAAGAGAAGATGCTGGATCTGCCGGCAGCCAGGGAAGGTAGTGAAAGCTACCTTCGAGTTGACCCCAATTTTACAGCTATTTTTACTTCCAATCCCGAAGAATATGCCGGGGTTTACAGAAGCCAGGATGCCTTAAGAGACAGGATGATTACTATGGATTTGGACCATTTCGACAAAGAAACAGAGGTAGCTATCTGCAACACCAAAACAGGACTTTCCCCGGTGGATTCAGAGAAACTAATAAACATAATTAGAGGTTTAAGAGAATCAGCTGTATGCGAATATGCTCCTACTATACGAGGTCCTATTATGATTGGTAAAACTTTACAGGTAAGACAAGGAGCAGTTTCTAAAGATAATTCGATTTTTAAAGAAACAGCCTTAGAGATATTAACTTCAGAAACAAGCAGGATTGGGTCTAAAATTCATCAGGAGAAGGTAAAACAAGTATTAGTCGATTTAATTAATAAGTATTGTTAATTAGTATCGTCATGGGTTTAATTGCATAGAATTAATAACAATCTGTGACAAATTATTATTTTTTAAAGGAGGTTCAAAATGGCATTAATGAGAGGATTTTCTAAAATTGATGAAGAAGGGAAAATTGCTATTCCCAGCAATATTCTTCGATTATTAAATTTAGAAAAAGGGCAGTTAGTTGAGATTAAAGTCCAGGGACCTAATAATGGTCCTTATCTGATTATAAATAAACGTAAAGCTGGACGCTAAGAGACAGAAGATAGAAGACAGAAAAAAAAGATAGAAATACAGAAGATAGAAGATAGGGAATGGAAGACTGGAAACTGAGAATAGTTCTTTCTGACCTCCGACTTCTGTTTTCTGATCTCTGATCTCTGTCTTCTGAAGAATGAGGTGATGAATTTTGGCAGATTATAAGAAAGATGCTGATAAATTATTTCCCTGGGAAGATGAAGAAGATAGGAAAAAGAAATCTGAGAGAGGGGATAGTATACCTCCGAATACCAGCATAAGTTCCAAGCTACATTCTAAACCGAAAAATGCTGGACAAGAATATCTGGATATGTACATAATGAGTAAAGAAAAAGAGCGGATAGAAAAGTATGGACAAACTTTGGGTAAAAGACAAAAAAATGTTTCAGTTACTTGGAGAAAAATGAAAAAAGAGATGGTAAAAACAGAAAAGGAACTGCCCAAAGTTCCTAAAGGTGGTATAGAAAAACCAGAAGAAGAGCTGAATACAAGGGTTAAGCAAAAGGCAAAAATTCCTGGACATATGAGCAAGTTGGATTGGAATTATTGATTTTGCAACCGAACATTGCTTAAATAATTAAGGTTACATGACAAATAGAAAGATGTTTAGAATGATTACCGAAGGGTGGGATTAAGATGGATTGGGAATGGGATTCAAGATCACATAAAAAGATACATACGGGAAAGAGCAGTATAAAGAAATTAAAGGACGAATGGTTATGGCAGCCGTTTAAAATAAAATCTGCAGCCGGAGGAAATAGAAGTTATCAAGTAGGTGAGCTTTTAGAAGACGAGGTATATCCTTGTGCATTTTGTAACGGAACAGGTGAAAGACCTAAAGGCTCAAAATGCCCTGTCTGCAAAGGTAAAGGTACAGCTTCTGTTGAACCACCAGCTGTGAGATGTGCTTATTGTAGAGGGACGGGAGAAGAAAAACCCAGAACTATTATTACTTGTACAGCTTGCAGGGGTAAAGGTATTGTTCATGTGGAGGAGCCTATAGAGATATGTCCTCATTGTAAAGGTACAGGTAAAGAACCCACCAATAAGCTTGTTTGCATAAAATGTCGAGGAAAAGGTGTTGTTACTGTGAAGAGAGAAAAGGAACGAGAAATTTATGATTCAGAAGAAATAGAAAAATTTGGCGATTTTGCCCAGGAAACCTATCAAGTCAATAAAAAAGAAAGACCAATTCGCTCAGCGGTGTCAGGGAGTGAGAAAGAAGCGTTGGAAGTTATTAAAAGATTAGGTAAGTCTGACAGGATTGCTGTAGCTAAAAATATGTCTCCTCCAATATCTTCTTCATACGCTGAACAACTTTGCAATGCATTGCTCAAAAAGGGACTTATTGTTCGAGAAGGGGTATTGTATTCTATAATTTAAAGGTGATTTAAAATGGAAAAAGATGTAAGTATAATAAATGAATATAAAAAAGAAATATTTAAAGAAAAAACTAGAGTATTAGGGAAAAAAACTCAATCTCCATCTCTTTTAGAACAGGCGGCTTCGCAGTGGGAAAAGAAGAAAGAATTGGAAGAGAGGCAAGGACAAAAGGAAATTCTCAAAAAAAATGAGATTTTATTTAAGAAAAATACTGATTACGAAAAACAGAAATTATTTCCCCAAACCACAACTGATTCTAATGAAGTAAACTGGGCTCAGTATTCACCATTTAATAAACAGGAAGGTGAAAAGGAAAAACAAATATCTCTTAATACGGCTACAGTGGTAGCCATAAGAAAGAAATTAATTGCCAAAGAATGGGCAAGAGCATTGGGGAAGAAAACTCAAAATAATGATACTTATCATTTAGACCAAGAGGCGGATAAATGGTGGCAAAAAGAAGAAGAAAAAAAGAAAGAAGCAGAAAGAGAAAGAATAAGATATGAGCAGTATAAGAAGACCTTAAATGAAATTTTATCAGAATTTAGTAAAATATTAAAAGAAAAGAAAGTGATTAAAAATCCCAAAGAATTATCTGATTTATTACTAAAGTTATTAGAAGATGCCGGAGAGATTTTTAATATTGAATGGCAGGAAAAAAAATGTATTATATGGATAGAAACCTGGAAAGAGAAAAAGATTCGCAGAATTGCCGGATTAAATATTCCTACAATATACAAAATAGAAATAAATGACAACCTTGAAATATTTTCTTGCAAAAAGGTAGAAAACGAGAAAGCACTAAAAAATTTAAGGGCAGATGTTTTAAATAAATCACTTAGCAAGCTTCTCGAAGAGATATCCTTTAACTTAAATGATAAGAAGCAAACAAGAGAATTTTTGGAAAATATACTCTGTGAGGCAGGACGTCTCATTGATTTAGCACATAGTGGATATAACTGGCTTGCCACAATAGAATCCTGGGAAAATATGAGGCAGCGTAATCTAAAAAGGAAAGGAAAGCCTCCCATAATAACCGAGCAGATTCAGTTTAGCAGTAAAGATGGAAAATTAAAAATTGCCTTACAATAAAAAAAATAGATTATAGAATTAAATAAAATGTTTAGAGGAGAAAATAAAAATGAATACAATTGATGAAATATCAGAAATTCAGCCAATATTATTAAACAAGGTCCAGCCTAATTTTATCCAAACCCCGCAAGTAGAAGATTTAATAAATCGTGCCTTTTTATACCTTCAGGCAGGTTATCCAATACACTTATCAGGTCCGGCAGGAACCGGTAAAACTACCCTGGCAATGTATTTGGCTGCTCAATCAGGTAGACCGACCATCTTAATCCATGGAGATGAACAATTTGGTACTTCTGATTTAGTAGGAGGAGAATTCGGGTATAGGAAGAGGAAAGTAGTAGATAATTTTATACATTCGGTTCTAAAAGCCGAAGAGGATGTTACCGGAAGATGGGTAGATAATAGATTGACTGTAGCCTGTAAGCATGGGTTTACCCTTATTTATGATGAATTTACCAGATCTAAGGCAGAAGCAAATAACATTCTTTTATCTGTGTTAGAAGAGAAAATGTTAGATCTTCCTGCAGCCAGAGGGGTTGAAGGGTATTTAAGGGTTCATCCGAATTTTTCCGCAATATTTACCAGTAATCCCCATGAATACGCCGGTGTATACAAATCTCAGGATGCACTTCGAGATAGGATGATTACTATAAAGCTGCAGCATTATGACCGAAATACTGAGATAGAAATAGCTAAAGCCAAATCCGGTATTAGCGGTACAGATGCTGAAAAAATAGTTAATATTATAAGATCCTTAAGAGATCAAGATAAAAATGGTGCTATTCCAACCGTTCGTGCTGCTATAATGATTGGCAAGGTGATGAAATTATCCGGGTCTACAGCTAATTCCTCTGATAAGACTTTTGTACAGAGCTGTTTGGATATTCTGGATTCAGAGATGGATTATATAAATAATGAAAAACAGAAAGAAATAAATGATAAAATAATGAGCTTAATTATGAAATTTTGCTAAACAAATACTATGATTGTAACCCAAAAAGTAAGCAAAATGGTAATGGGCACGATGCATCGTGCCTGCAGGAGAAATTAGGTAACCATAATATTAATTTATTTAATTAATTGCAAGTGTTGGAGGTTAAGAAAAAAAAGATGAAAGGCAGCGAAAGGCAAGTTTTAAATGCAATCAAAGAACTGGATATTGCAGATAAGAAATCTATAGCATTTAAATTAGTTATTTCTGTAGAACATGTAACTAAAATTTGTTCCATTCTTTCTAAAGATGGATATATTGAGGAGAAGCCGAATAAAAAATATAAACTTACGCTCAAGGGTAAGAAGCTTATTGCACCAATAAAAGCAAAAAAACCGTTATTTAAACTTTAAAGTATACGCAAGAAATTGGGGAGAAAAAAATGAAAGGTAATGAAAAACAAGTTTTAAAGATCGTCATAGAACTAAAAGATGCTAAAAGGGAGTCTATTGCTCAAAAAATAGGAATCTCTAAGGAGTATGCATCTAAAATATGTCAGAATTTGGTTGTTGATGGATATCTTGATGAAATCAACAACGGAAATTTTAGGCTTACTCTTAAAGGAAAAAAATCAATTAGTCCAATTATAACAACTGGTCCTATACCTATATTAAAAGGTGGTAATTAATAAAAAGCAGAGGAGGTACGTAAAGTGTTTGAAGGAAAAAACAAGGATGACAAAGAAAAAGGAACTGATTTTGGATTTGGCTTGGGAGGAATTTTTGAGGGTTTAGGTAGTCTTATTGAGTCGGTTTCCAAGATTGCCAAGGAAGGCAAAGGGAATATTAGTAAGTCCGGCGAAATAAAAGGATTAGGAGATAAAGTAAAAGGTGTATATGGCTTTACCGTAAGAACTTTAGCTGATGGGGAATCTAAAGTAGAATCATTTGGAAATATTAAAAAGACTTCCAAAGGTCCGATAGTAGAAGAAGAAAGAGAACCCATAGTAGATGTCTTTGATGAAAAAGATCATATTCTGGTAATAGCAGAACTTCCTGGTGTTAACGAAGAAGATATTAAGACAGAAATAAAAGGTGATATCCTTAATATATCAACACAGAAGGAAGAGAGAAAGTATAAAAAAGAGATTCTTCTTCCTTCCAAGGTCGAGGCAGAACCTATTTCTTTGATCTATAAAAATGGTATTTTAGAGTTAAAACTTAAGAAACAAGCTTAATAGAATTCTAAAGAAATTTTTATGAGACAAAGTAGTAGTAGAAAAAGGAATGGAATATGACCAATAAAAAAATAGTTTTAAAAGTAGCAGAAGCAAGGTCTCGCGATGTAGGAAGAGGTATTGTCAGAATGGATCCCAAAGACTTTGAGGGTCTTGGATGTGAAGTTGGAGATGTAGTAGGAATTTTTGGCAAGCGAATGACAGCCGCCAAGGTAATGCCGACATATACCGAGGATAGAAATAAAGGAATTATTCAGATAGACGGAATTATTAGAGAAAATGCTCAGATTGGTTTGGATGAGAAAGCCTCTATCGAAAAAGTAGTTTACGAGCCTGCCAGGAAGATTACTTTGTCACCAATTACAATAAGTGGTTTACGTGGTGAAAAAGATACTCGGTATATTGGGCGGCTTCTGGAAGGGCTTCCTTTGGTAGTTGGTGATAGGGTCAGAGCTACTCTATTTGGTTCTAAATCTTGTGATTTTAAAATACTATCTACAACTCCCAAAGAAGGAGTACTTATAATTCAACCTACTACGGTGATCAGAATAGAGCTGAAAGAAGGAGAACAAAAGCGGAGACTTAAAATATCCTATGAGG
>JAHJOY010000263.1 GCA_018819665.1 bacterium | reverse complement strand
TTTAAATATTTTTAAAAAAGAAGGAATTTTAATATTGAATGTAGAATACAAATATATTAATGCGTGATACTGGGGGTCAGGTCTCAACATTTGATATAAGTTAATCTAAATGAGATAACTAGGCAACTTATGTCAAATGTTGAGACCTGACCCCCCAAGGAGACTAAAAACAAAGAACTTATAGAAAAGATTTTATTTAAAATTTTTTAGAATAATAAGAAATGGGAGGTTATAAAAATGATAAAGGCAAAAAACATCGTATTGGCAGTTTTAATAATTATTTTAGTTGTTTCTGGTATGGGATTTTCTAAAGAGCTACCAAGAGTAGCGGTTATCGGATTTGACTCCACTGCCCCGGGGTACATCTGGCGTATTGATTCAGAGCTGTCCAAGGCAGCTACAGATTTAATGATAAATGCCCTGATAAAGACTGAGCGCTTTCGAGTATTCGAAAGAATTAAGTTAGATGCTATTCTGGAAGAACAAGATTTTCAGGTTTATTCTGGAAGAGTTGATCCTTCTACTGCGGTTAAAATTGGGAAAATGCTCGGTGTAGATTTAATAGTTACAGGAAGTGTCACCAGTATAGTTTACCAGAAATCAGGGGGAATTAAGTTAGGACCCTTAAGTCTAAAAAAATCAGTTGCAACAGTAACTATGACTATAAGGGCTATAAATGTAACTACTGGAGAAATTATTTTTTCTGAAGTAAAAAAAGGAATCACTTCTAAATCCGGAGTATCTATTCGTATTCCTGTGGCTGGAGGATTAGGCCTGTCTTCTGAATCGGTAACCGATATTTTCTCTGCTATAGAGGATGTATGCCAGCAAGCTGCAATAGAATTTGTGGCAAAGATGGACAGTAAAGCAATGATAATCTCTTCCTTGCCTTTAGAGGGATATGTAGTAAAAGTAGAATCAACTTCAAGTGGAGAAATAACTCAAGTGTATATAAATCTGGGGGAAGATTCTGGTATCAAGGTGGGAGATGAAATAAAAATATTCCGGGAAGGCGAAGTTATATTAGATCCTAAAACCAACGAAGTTCTGGATAGAGAATTAGATTTAATTGCCCAGGCAAGGATAATTACAGTTAAAGAAAAACTTTCTATAGCTCTGGTTACTACTAAATTCTCCAGTACAGATATAATGCCCACTGACATTGTAGAAGTTATAAGATAAAGAGGAAAAAGATAAAAGAGTTTCTTGAAAACAATAATAATACAGGGGTCAGTTAATTCTACTGGTTATAAAAATAAATATTATTTTTATCCGGTCAATAGAATAGGAAGGATGAATTAAATATGAAAAATTTAATGGAGTGGATACAGAAAGCTCTGGGCTTGAGCCCCGAGGTACAGATTAAGATATTTGCTTCTCTGGTTATTAGCTTAGTTTTATGGGTTCTTTACTCTATTATTGTAAAGATAGTATGGCGTCGGACTGAAAATGTACGCATTCGTTACTCCTGGGGGAAGACCTCCGGTTATGTGGTAATTATTTTAGGTGTGTTTTTAATAGGTCGTTTGTGGTTTAAAGGCTTCCAATCCATAGCTACTTACCTAGGTCTATTATCCGCTGGCTTGGCTATCGCTTTAAAAGATTTGGTATCCAATTTTGCTGGTTGGCTTTTTATTATCAGCCGGAGACCTTTTTCTGTGGGAGATCGGATTCAAATTGGGAATTATGCTGGGGATGTTATCGATACCCGGGTTTTCCAATTTACTCTTTTAGAGATTGGTAATTGGGTAAATGCCGACCAGAGTACTGGTCGAATTATCCATATTCCTAACGGCATGGTGTTAAGTGAGGTGCTGGCAAATTACAGCAAAGGATTTCAATATATCTGGAATGAGGTCCCGGTCCTTATTACCTTTGAGAGTAATTGGGAGAAAGCGAAAAGGATATTACTAAAAATTGCTAATACGCATGCTGAACACTTAAGTAAAGCAGCTGAGAAGAGAGTAAAAGAGGCCAGTAAAAAATTTATGATATTATATTCTAAACTTACCCCAATTGTTTATACCTGCGTAAAAGATAGCGGGGTTTTACTTACTATTCGTTATCTTTGTGAACCTCAACACCGTCGTGATAGTGAACAAGCGATTTGGGAAGATATTTTAAAAGAATTCGTCCAGAATAAAGATATAGGTTTTGCTTATCCTACCCAGCGCTTTTACAACCGCCGCTTGGAGAGTGAAAGGATAGCTAAAGATATTTCCGAAAAGAGGGATGTAAAAAAGACGAAGATTAAAATAGAAAGTTAAATTGATTAATGAATTAATAATTCAAAATAATATGAAAAAGAAAGGAGCGTTATTTATATGCAGTTACAATTAGGTGTGGCTATTATTGTAGCTATTTTGGCTGTTGTTTTTGCACTTCAGAATGCAGTTCCTATAACGGTAAGCTTTCTGACCTGGAGATTTGAAAGCTCATTAGCGCTGGTCCTTTTAATTACTGTCGCTTTGGGAGTTATAATGAGTTTATTGGTCTCGGTACCTTCAAAAATAAAGAGAATGAAATTAATTTCCAGTCAGAAGAAGAAGATTCAAGAACTCGAATGGGATCTTCAAAGAGAAAGTGAAAGAAAAAAAGAAGAGGAAATTGAAAGCGAAGAACCAGAATTACCATCAGAATAACTAAAGTATAAAGAAAAATTGAAGGGTAGGAATTTAATTTATCAAACTCCTTATGAGAAGTTAGAAAATATTATCGAATTATTGACTGCGTAACCGTTATCTAATCCAATTTATGAATCAATACTATAAATTATCAGGAGTTATATTTATATTGATTTAAATATATTGATTTAAACGAGGTGAATTGTTTTGCCTAAACTTGTTAAGAAAAAATTAAAAAAAGTGGGGCTTCCCCCAGGAACTCTGGTCCATATTGGGAACAAAAGAATAGAGAAGGTAAAGATTACTATAATTGACTATGACGAGAAACATTTTCAAGAAAAAGAAGTAAAATCAGCTGAAGAATGCTTTCCCTACAAAGATAAATCGACTATAACCTGGATAAATATAGATGGCGTACATGAGATTAAAGTTATAGAAGAAATTGGAAAACATTTTAATTTACATCCTCTTATTTTGGAAGATATTGTAGATACTGATCAACGACCTAAAATAAAGGATTTTGGGAATTATATTTTTATTATTTTAAAGATGCTTTACTATGATGAAAAAGATAATGAAATGAAAGTTGAGCAGGTGAGTTTGGTTCTGGGAAAGAATTATGTTATTTCTTTTCAGGAAAGAGAAGGAGATGTTTTTGATGCAATTAGAGAAAGAAATAGAAATAATATTGGGCGAATAAGAAAATTAGGAGCAGATTACCTTGTTTATTCTTTAATAGATGCAATAGTTGACAACTACTTTACTATAATTGAAAAGTTAGATGAAGAAATAGAGAATTTAGAAGATAAAGTGATAATTCAGCCAAATCCCTCTAATGTGCAGGCAATTCATAAATTAAAGAGGGATTTAATTTTTTTACGTAAATCTGTTTGGCCCTTAAGAGAAGTAATTAGCTTCCTGGAAAAAGGTGAATCTCCTCTTGTACTTGAATCTACCAATATTTATCTACGGGATGTATATGGTCATACAATTCAGGTTATGGATACTGTAGAAACTTTAAGGGATATAATTTCAGGAATACTGGACATTTATCTTTCCAGTATAAATACCAGAATGAATGAAATTATGAAAGTGTTAACTATTATTGCCACTATATTTATTCCTTTGACTTTCATAACTGGTATTTATGGGATGAATTTCCAATATATGCCAGAAATTAAATGGTTCTGGGGTTATCCTGCAGTTTTATCTATTATGGTGGCTATAGGAATAGGGATGCTTATCTATTTTAAAAGAAAAAAATGGAGGTGAAGTTGGTACGGTACACTTTTAACTTTTAAATGATAAAAATTTTAATAATTATTTTTCTTGCAAATCCTGACTAATCTTGTTATAATTCATAATTAAAAATGATTTTAATCTTGTTAGAGAATCCTGCCAAATGACCGTCCCCTGGCAGGTTTTTAGGAGGTTTATTTTTATGCTGGTAAATTCCGTTCTGGACGCAATAGGAAATGTTCCTCTAATTCAATTAAAGAAGATGTCTTCGGGAAATGTATTTGTAAAAGCGGAACATCTAAATCCCGGGGGGAGCATTAAAGATAGAGTAGCCAAACACATTATCGAAATGGCGGAAAAAGAAGGAAAGCTTAAACCGGGGATGACCATTATTGAGGCAACTTCCGGGAATACCGGAATCGGCTTAACTTTAGTGGGAGTACAAAAGGGTTATAAGGTTATTTGTGTAATGCCGGAGAACATGAGTGAAGAACGGAAGAAAATAATTCAGGCTTTTGGGGGAGAAATTATTTTCACCTTGGCTAAAGGGAGCTTACCCGGAAGCATAAAAAAGATGCGGGAGATTACCGAAGCAGAACCGGAGAAATATTTTGTTGCTGACCAATTTGTAAATCCCCATAATCCGGAGATTCATTATCAACAAACTGCTACTGAAATCTGGAAGGAAATGAAGGGAAAAGTAGACGTCTTTGTAGCTGGGGTAGGAAGTGGAGGAACCCTTCAGGGGATTGGAAAATTTCTCAAAAAAAAAATCCTAAAGTAAAAATCGTAGCAGTGGAACCAAAAAACAGTTCTGCCTTATTGGGACATGAACCAGGCCTTCACCAGATTCAGGGAATCGGTGACGGATTTATCCCTGCTGTCCTGGATGTAAAACAGGTAGATATGGTATTTACTGTTACCGATGAAGAAGCTATTGAAACCACTCGCCAGCTTTCTAAGGAAGAAGGATTGTTGGTGGGGACCTCATCAGGGGCTAATGTCTTTGCTGCTTTACATGTAGATAATGGCCGAAAC
>JAHJOY010000262.1 GCA_018819665.1 bacterium | reverse complement strand
GTATAGCGAAAAACGAAAAGCGCAAAACGTAAAACCATATCTCAAAATTTAAAATTTAAATATATTGTTTTATATATTGATTTTCATCTTTCTTATCTCGCATGCTATATAGCAAAAACGAAAAGATAAAGAAGCAAAAACAGAATTTCTGAATTCTGATTTTCTTAACGCGATACTCGATACTATTCACAAAAAAGGTAGGTGTTTTTTTGTTATCCAAATTATATAGTGCGGCTATATTCGGAGTAGAGGCCTTTACGGTAGAGGTCGAAGTTGATATTCATCCAGGATTGCCTTCGTTCAATATCGTAGGATTGCCCGATACGGCTGTTCAGGAATCCCGAGAAAGAGTTAGAGCCGCCATAAAAAATTCTGAATTCGAATTTCCTATGCAAAGAATTACGGTAAATCTTGCTCCAGCGGATATCAAAAAAGAAGGTCCTATTTTTGACCTATCTATTGCTCTGGCAATTTTAGTTGCCAGTAAGCAAGTTAAGCCAGATCTATTAAATGAATATCTGATTATGGGTGAATTATCTTTAGATGGAAGTATAAAACCAGTAAATGGTATGCTTCCCATTGCTTTGATGGCAAAAAAAATAAGTAAAAAAAAATTACTTGTTCCTAAAGCAAACGCTAAAGAAGCGGGGATAATTAAAGAATTAAAAGTATTTCCTGTTAATTCACTTTGCGAAGTAATTGAATTTTTAAATAAAAAAATATCGATAGAGCCGGTATCCATAGATTTAGAAGATATTTTTAAACTGAGCAAGCACAGTCTAATAGATTTTACTGATATTAAAGGACAGGAACACGCTAAAAGAGCCTTCGAAGTAGCGGCAGCTGGGAGTCATAATGTTATAATGATTGGTCCGCCAGGCTCCGGAAAAACCATGCTGGCACGCAGGCTTCCAACCATCCTTCCTTCTTTAACCCTGGAAGAATCTATAGAAATTACCAAATTATATAGTATTGCCAATTTACTTCCACCGGATATTCCTTTGGTTACAGAGAGACCGTTTCGGGCCCCGCATCATACCATAAGTAATGTTGGATTAATCGGAGGAGGAAGGACGCCCAAACCGGGAGAAATTAGCTTAGCCCATAATGGTGTATTATTTTTAGACGAATTACCGGAATTTTCCCGAAGTGCTTTAGAATCTCTACGTCAGCCTCTGGAAGACGGGATAGTCACCATTTCACGCTCTCTAAGTTCTGTTAGCTATACTTCTTCTTTTATGCTGACAGCATCTTTAAATCCCTGCCCCTGCGGTTTTTATGGTGATCCGGTTAAAGTTTGCACCTGTAGCTCATCTCAGATTGTTAAATATCGTTCAAAAATATCGGGGCCGCTATTAGATCGAATTGACATTCATATTGAAGTCCCCCGGGTAAATTGTCGAGAAGTCATGGAGAAGGATTTTGAAGAAAACTCTTTTACTATAAGAGAAAGAGTAGAAAGAGCAAGAAAAATACAAAGGGAAAGATATTGTGAAGACAGTATTTTTTGTAATGCTCAAATGATTAAAAAACAGATTAAAGAATATTGTAATATTGATGACAATGCTAAAAATTTACTTTATAAAGCTATAGAAAAGTTAAATTTAAGCGCGCGAGCTTATGACCGTATATTAAAAGTAGCCCGAACCATAGCTGATTTAGAACAATCAAAGAAGATAGAAATTTCTCATTTATCTGAAGCTATTCAGTATAGAAGTCTTGATCGTAAATTATGGCTATATTAGTAATGACCAAAGTTTTTAAAATACACAATTATTTATATAAATAGGTGGTGTTATAATTATGCTAAAAAAATTGGCTCCCTCAATCTTAGATATAGATTTTACCTGCCTGGAAAGAGAATTAAGAAAGATAGAAAGCGGAGGAGCAGACTTACTTCATTTAGACATTATGGATGGAAATTTTGTACCGAATATTTCCTTTGGGCCCAGGATAGTAGAATCAATTAAAAACATAACCTCTCTTCCCTTAGAAGTTCATCTGATGGTAGAAAAACCGGAGAATCATATTAAATCATTTATTAATGCGGGTGGAGATATTATAATTGTACATTACGAAACATCTAAACACCTTGACAGACTTATCCAAATCATTAATGAGGCTAATGTAAAATCCGGTATTGCTCTAAATCCGGCAACAACTCTAAGTGTTATTGAATATTTAATTAATAAAATAGACCTATTATTATTAATGACCGTTAATCCGGGTTTTGGCGGGCAGAAATTTATCCCGGAGATGATTACTAAAATAGAAAAGGCGAGAAAAATAATAGATAATCAAAAAAAATCAATAAGCTTAGAAGTTGATGGCGGGATAAATTTAGATAATATTTCTGAGGTGATTAAAGCCGGAGCAGAAATAATTGTGGTTGGTCAAATAATATTTAAAAGCGCAAATCCTGAAATGACCATAAAGAAAATAAAAAATATTATGAATAAGTAACTGCTTTTACGATTTAGGAAATTTAAGCTCATTACTCATTACTTATTACTTATTACTGTGTATTTTATACAAGATGGGAGTGTCTGTTTTGAGAAAACCTATTGTTGCTATTATCGGAAGGATAAATGTAGGGAAATCGACCTTATTTAATAGAATCACTAAGAAAAGAACCGCTATTGTGGAAAAAGAACCTGGGATTACCAGAGATAGGATATATGCAGAATGTGAATGGAAAGGAAAGCAATTTACTCTGGTAGATACCGGAGGCGTGGATTTTATAAAAAGGGAAGAAATGCAAAAAAAAATAACTGTTCAGACTGAATTAGCTATTGAAGAGGCAGACTTAATCATATTATTGGTCGATATCAAAGAAGGAATAAATCCGGATGATTTTAAAGTGGCTAAAGCGATTAGAGAAAAAAACAAATCAAGTATCCTGGTAGCCAACAAGGGAGATGTAAAGGGAAGTGATTTAAAATTATATGAGTTTTACGAATTAGGATTCGGAGACCCCTATATTATTTCAGCAGAACACGGGTTAAATATTGACGATTTATTAGATAGAATAATATCCTATATTTCAGAAATAAAAGTAGAATCGGAAGAAGAAGAAAACATTATAAAAGTATCAATTATTGGAAAACCCAATGTAGGAAAATCAAGTTTATTAAATCGTATTTTAGGAGAAGATAGAATAATAGTCAGCGAACATCCCGGTACTACCAGAGATGCTATTGAGATAATTTTTAAACATAATTCATTAAAATTAATATTTATCGATACCGCAGGCCTGAGGGACAAGGCGAAACCGAAAGAAGATGTTGAATATTACAGCACATTAAGAACTTTTGAAGCGGTACATAATTCAGATATAGTTTTATTAATATTGGACTCTACACAGGGTGTAAGCATGCAAGATAAAAAAATTGCAAATTATATTCAAAAAGAAAGAAAAGCTTGCATTATAATATTAAATAAATTTGATTTAAT
>JAHJOY010000261.1 GCA_018819665.1 bacterium | reverse complement strand
TACCTGCACTGCACCGAGCAAAACTTTTAATTTAGCAGGACTTCAGACTTCTACCATCATTATTCCTAATAAAAAATATTATAAAATCTATAATAATGCCTTAGATAGTTTAGCCCTTGACGAAAACAATGTTTTTGGATTGGTGGCCTTAGAAGCTGCTTATAGATACGGAGAAGAATGGCTTGAGCAATTATTGTCTTACCTAAATGAGAATTTAGAATTCTTGATGAAATATTTTGAAGAAAAAATTCCAAAAATAAAAGTTATAAAACCGGAAGGAACTTATTTAATCTGGCTGGATTGCCGGCAATTAGGATTAAGTGCCAAGGATTTAAATAATTTTATGATTAAAAAAGCCAGAGTAGCCCTTGATGATGGACATTGGTTTGGCGTTGAAGGAAAGGGCTTTATGAGAATTAATATTGCCTGCCCCCGTTCTTTTCTTGAGGAAGGTTTAAAGAGAATAGAAAGAGCAGTTAATAGTTTATAGTGCAAAAAAAAACTACCAAAAAATGACAGGGGACGGTTCTCTGGCAGGTTTTTTTTGGAAATATATTCGTATTTTATGCAGATGTAGTAAGTTAGATAATATAATTTTAGGAGGTAAAATATGGACAAAGTGAACCGATTGGATTCAGACTCGCACGGGGAGAGGAAAATCAGTAAGTATATTATATCAAGGTGGAGCATCCCTTTTGCTGGGTTCTTGCTTGCTCTAATGGGAGGGTTTTCCTATGCATGGGGTGTTTTTATTATCCCTATGGAGGAAAGCTTTGGCTGGACGAAAGCGGAGGCCAATTTACCATTTACCGTTTTTGTGTTGATATTTGCTTTATTTATGATTCCTGCAGGAAGGCTGCAGGATAAGATTGGGCCAAGAAAAGTTTCCGCATTTGGTGCAGTAATGTTTTTTGTATCCTACGGTTTGGCTGCATTGGTTGATCGCTTCCCTTATCCTTGGTGGTTGGTTATAACCTATAGTGTTATAGGCGGAATAGCCTGTGGCCTGACTTATGCTTGTGTTGCCCCACCTGCTAGAAAGTGGTTTCCAGATAAACCGGGGCTTGCCATTTCATTTGGTGTGAGTGGATTTGGACTGGCTGCTTTGGTCCTCGCACCTCTCAAAGCAGAGTATTTAATCCCTACTCATGGAATAGAAGGAACCTTTTTTATTATTGCCTTTATAACTTCATTAGTATCTCTTTTTGCTGCCTGGCTGATAAGGAATCCCCCTGCTGGATGGACACCCCCAGGGTGGAAGGCTGATAATAAAGCAGAGAAGACAATAATAGTAAGACAAGAATCCACACCAAAGGAGATGCTTAGGAACCCTATATTTATGATTATGTGGTCAGCAATGGCATTAGTATGCGCAGGAGGATTGATCTGTATCGGACTCATCCCGTCCTATGGGAATTTAACTCTTGGTCTAACACCTGTAAAAGCCGCGCTGGCGATGTCCATTTTTGCTGGCTTTAATGGGTTTGGTAGACCTGTGGCCGGACTTTTAGGTGATAGATTCGGAGCAGTACAAGTTATGATTGTCACCTATATTATACAGACAATGACATTTCTCTTCTTTCATATCTTTGCAGTAACTTTACCGACATTATATATTGCATCAGCATTGCTGGGTTGGGGCTATGCCGTTACTCTGGCCCTCTTTCCTGCACTGACTTCTATATGTTTTGGCGTTAAACACCTGGGAATTAATTATGGAATAGTGATTACTGCTTTTGGAATCGGTGGTCTTGCACCAGCAGTCGGTTCATTGATATTTGATGTCACAGGGAGCTATACCCCGGCATTTCTTTCTGCAGGGATAATGGCTGGAATAGGCATGGTTTTATGTGTAGTTCTTAAAAAGAAGTACGCACTATCATAGGATTATGGGTTGATGAAAACTGGAATGTTTTAGATTTAGACCCTTACTAAAATTCACTCGTTAAGCGAACTTCAAATACAATGAATAAGGGATAGTTCTCTGGCAGGTAAGTAATTTTTACTTTTTATTCAATTAATATTAGTTATAGATGAAGGGAATAT
>JAHJOY010000260.1 GCA_018819665.1 bacterium | reverse complement strand
TATTAATATAAATACGCTGCTCATCTTCTTTGTAGATTACTTTTTCAATCCGGTCATTATCTCCGGACCCCTGATACTTGGCAGCAGGCGAATCAAGCTCCGGGCTTTTGAGTAAATGCAGAGCAGCTAATTCTTTGCCCAATTTTCCCATTTCTATGAATAGATCATAGTCCGAAGTGAACGGTACACGCGGAAAATCTATTTTAAGAAATTCCGCGTAGGTTTCACGGAAGGTATTACTGTAAAAAATACCATAGATGTAATATAGAATTTCTTCAGAAGTAGGTTTTTTACCATAACATTCGTTTAGTTTTTCAAAAATAAATGAAGAAATATTCGGTTCTTTTTTGGTTTGAGTATGATTGAAAAGGTCTTTGTTTTTTTCGTCTGGGTATAAATATAATGGAAAAAGATAAGTTATTTCGCTTGTTTTATTAGAGACAAAACTACTTTCAATAATTTTATTAGAAATTAAACAATGACGCCATTCTCTACTTGCTTTAACTTGGCGTCCTAATGTTAATCCAATATTTTCTTCCAGCATGTGCCGCATTACTTTAGGACGAGGCATACAATGAAAACCTCGACTTCTTCCAGTATAATAAGTAAACCTTAGATCAAATGGGCGGTACAATATTTGGAAAATCTTATTTCTATCCATTCCGGTTTTTTTCAAATCTTCTTGAGCAAAAACTACTTTCCAATCTCGAACATCTCTTCCAAGATCATAAGCTTGTCGTGCCATTTCAGGTTCCATTTTTATAAAATTTAAAACTGTATTCCACATCTCATACTTAGACCATTTAATGGTTAATTTATCTCTTGCTGTTACAATCCCAACACTGTTAATTGGAAAAATTTCATTTACTTTTTTCCAATCAAGATATTTTTTAATTGTTTCCGTATCATGCTTTCCAAGGAAATAATAAGGGGCTTGAGGTTTTACTGGTAAATAGTTTTCTTTTAAGAATTCATTCTTATCCAACCAATCATATTTTTCCTGTCGCAGACCATATAAATCAGCATGATAAATTTTTGAATTTTTTTGTTCTTTATTTCTAACAAATAAAGCGATGGCTACACCCTGTCTAATATCAAAAACATTTTCGTCTTTACCACCCTCAGGTGTGGTTTCTCTTTTTAAACTATTGCCGTGTAAATCGAGAATATAAATCTCATCAAAAGTTTTCATCAAGCTTTGGCGCATCCCGCGAAAGGTGGGATTATCCAGATAGCCATGATTGGTGATCATACCCACAATACCGAAACCGGACTTCTGAATCTTCCATTGGGCAAAGCGTAAAAATTTGACATAATCATCTTGAAGCCATTTGGGATTTTTCTCCCCCAGCGGCTCGTCGTCTACTTTATAATAACTCTGGCAGCCATCAATATCTTCCTTTAATAACTTTTCCGTCCACTCGTTCACATTGGAAGAAATACCGCTGTAGGGTGGATTACCGAGAATCACCAGGATTGGCTGTTCTTTTTTTACTTCACCTGCCAGATGACTTTCTTCGCTTAATGAGCTCACCCCGGGAATAGAAATTTGTTTAATCTCTTCCATCTCCAGCGTATTGGTCAAATAAAGTTTAAAACGCTCATCATCAGCAAGGCTATAACTAAGTTCATCCAGAATAAACCCTATTTTTAGATGACCAATCGCATAAGGAGCCATCATCAGTTCAAAGGCATAAAAGTCTTGCAGAATGTGGTTTTTAATCCAGTGATGTAAACCACCTTCACCGTATTTTGTAGTAAATTCTTTTGCTGCCAGGTGAATCGCTGCTGCAGGGAAAGTGAGCGTCCCACCTGCCGGATCAAGTAGTTTAACTTCTGGGCTGGCCAGGCCATCGGATAAGCCGAAATGGGTTTTTAAAATAGAATGGATAGAACGGACGATATAACCGACTACCGCTTCCGGTGTGTAGTAGACACCACGCCGTTCTCTGATTTCGGGATCATAGGTAGATAAAAATGTTTCATAAAAGTGAATTATCGGATCCTTACCCTTGCCGGTACTGTAATATTCATGCAGTATCTTTTTAACATCGGTGACATGCAATAGTTCGGCAATATCTTCAACGATAATTTGCAGGGATTTGGGCGGCTCTTCCAGAGAAATAAACCGGAAGACATCGCGCAGAATACCGATGGTATTCGGAATATAATCAAAAGCCAGTCTGCGATTAAAATCACCATTTGCTCTGGTACGAGCAGCAAAAAGACCGTAGGTAATCGTCTGAGCGTAAAGATCGGCAAATTGTCTTTCGGTTAATGTTCCAATCAGATATTTTTTAAAGGCTTCAAAAACACCAATGATTTGTTTTTGCCCTTTGGTCCCATCTTCTTCTATTTCCACAGCAATTACTTCATCACATAAAAAACGGGTACGTTTGGCTAATTCAATAGCCAAAGAACGGGCTGATTTCACTTTGGGAAGAGAAAAGGAAAAGAAAGTCTCGAATAAATCTTTAAACTGATCACAATTTTCGACCGGTGGTGGGGTATGCAATTGCCTGGCAATGATAGGCCTTCCAATCATTGCTTGAGCGATTCGCTGACCTCCACGATATAGTCGAAATTCATAGAAATTAGTAAGGATAACATTGGGAAAGGTATCACAATAACGTTTCAATTGTTCAGTTCCTTCAATGTAATCCAAATTAGCAGTAGAAGGATCTTTAGCTTCAATATAACCGGTAATATGGTTTTTCCCGTCCCAAATGCGAAAATCAGGATTCCCGGCTTCCGTTTTTTTGGGAAGTATGGTAACATCGATATTCTTTACTTTCAGAAAAGCGGCTGTTTTTTTGATTAATTCATCCAGGTTAGCATAATAGCTTTCTTCACGGGCATCACCGCGTTGAAAAGTATTTGTAAGATTCTTAAGATATTGTTCTAATAATTGTTTTAGCACAGTTTATTTCCTTTTTTAGTTAAAGAGCTTGGTAGCCAATAAAAAAGTATTTCCGCAAATTGCATTTTGATATTTTTATTATTCATAATTAT
>JAHJOY010000259.1 GCA_018819665.1 bacterium | reverse complement strand
TTAATGGTAACAATTAATTCTGACGACCCTGCTATGTTTGATACCTCAATTACCAATGAATATTTAGTTCTAATTCAAAAGTTTGGATTTAGTTTAGAGGAGATAAGGAAGGTTAATTTTAATTCGATTGAAGCTTCCTTTATGACAGACAGAGAAAAAGATATAATGAAGGAAACTTTTAACCAAGAATGGAAAGGGCTAACTTCCAAGTATTTTAAGAAACAGAAATGAGAGAATAAAAAGAGGAAAAAACTTGAATGAGAGATAAAATAAAGAAAGAATTCTCAAAAAAAGAAAAGATATTTTTAACCCAATCTTATTTTAAATATCCCCTGCCCGAAGAGATGTTAAAGGAATTATCCGAGGAGTTGAAGGGTATTAACCGGTACCCTTCAGGGGGAGGATATGCTAAATTACGACAGGTATTAGCTGAATATGTAGGTGTAAAGATGGAAAATATTCTGCCTGCCAATGGTTCGGATGAAGTTATTGAAATAGTTTCCCGAGCTTACAAGGGAGAGGTCTTAATTCCCATTCCTACTTTTTCTCAATATGAAGCGAGTGCAGATAGAGGAGGGTTATCTAAAATTTTAATTAATTGTTTGCATGATGGAGTATATTCCCTTAATTATTCGGCTCAACAATTAAAAGAAGCTTCTTTGGTTTGGATATGCAACCCTAATAATCCTACCGGGACGAGAATTCTCCGGGAGAAGATAGTTGATATTTTGCAAAAAGCAAAAGGGATGGTAGTAGTTGATGAATGTAATTACGAGTATTTGGGAGAGAGTGTAGTGGACTTAATAGATAAGTATGAAAATTTAATTATCTCCAGAAGCTTTTCCAAAAATTTTGGTCTGGCGGGATTGCGTTTGGGTTTTGCCATTTCTAATCCTCAAAACATAAAGAAATTAGCTATTTTTTGTCAATATTTTAGAGTAAATAGAATGGCTGAAAAAGCTGCGGAAAAAGCCCTAAAATATTTAGACTATTATCAAGAAGCATGGGGAAAAATGAAGAAAGTAAGAGATAAATTTGTAAAGCAAATAAATGAGCTGGGATTTTTTGCTTATGATTCAAAAGCAAATTTTGTTTTAGTTGAGTTTAAGAATAAAGAAGAAACTGAAAGAGTTTGGAAATATCTAAAGGAAAAAGGTATTTATACTTTAGCTGGCTGGGAGAATGAGTTTTCCGGTTTAGACGACCAATTTATCAGATTTACTATCGGAGACGAATGGGAAATGGATAGGGTAGTAGAGGTGCTATCTGATTGGTGCCGAAGGGGGGATTTGAACCCCCACAGGCATACACCTACTACGCCCTGAACGTAGCGCGTCTACCAGTTCCGCCACTTCGGCTTATTTTTTTATTAACAGGTAAGACAAGGATAAGTTATAAATATTTTAGCCAGAAAACCCGAAAGCTTGCCTTCAGGATGAATGGCTGGTATAATATAATTAGTTGGTCACTCTGGTCTTAGCCAAAACGACTCTACCGCCGGGCAGACGGAAAGTAATGCTTGTGGAGATATGAGTACTCAGTAGAGACTCAGCCCAAGAATCCACCTGGCTTGCATTGTGGAGTGTCAATTACTACTAAATAGCATAAAGAAAATCAGTGATATTGTCAAGCTTTGTAAATGGCTAATGAATAGAAAGTTTATTAGTTTTTTTTAAGAATTTTTAAGAATTTTTATTGACAAAAAATATAAGATAGTGTATTCTTTTTTTAAAGAGACTTAATAAAGTCACTGGAAAAAGAAAGTTTATAAATAAAGGACTAATTAAATGCAAAGAACCGGGAATCTGAAATTAATTCAAGAATTAAATAGATCTATTATCCTTAAGACAATACGCCATTATGGTCCTATTTCCCGCAGTGAAATCGCTAAAAGAAATAAAATAAGTCCTACAACGGTGACTGCTGCAGTAAGAAAATTGCTTCAGCAAGGGTTGGTGCGTGAAGCGAGTGTAGGGGCATCTAGTGGTGGCAGAAAACCCATTCTTATTCAATTTTCTCCAGAAAGCAGATTTATTATTGGAGTTGCTATTGCTAATTCCTCCATTAAAATTGCTGAAATGAATTTGGAAGCAAAATCTCGTAAACAAAAAGTATTTCCTATCTATAATTTAACGGGTGAATTGTTGATTGATTATTTTTTAAAGTCAATTGGCCAGTTTTTAGAAGAGTATTCTGATTTAACAAAATGCATCGGGATTTCGATTGTATCACCCGGAATTATTGATGTAGACAAGGGAATAATTTATGAAAACACGAAATTGAAATTAAAAGATATTCCTCTGAAAGAAATGGTGGAAAAAAAGTTTAAATTAAAAACCTGGTTAGAAAATGATGCCAATGCAATTGCCTTGGCTGAAAAACAATTTGGAGCATATAAAAAATTTAAAAATTTAGTTTATATTACGATAGGAGATGGGCTAGGGGCTGG
>JAHJOY010000258.1 GCA_018819665.1 bacterium | reverse complement strand
TGCTAAGAGAAAAAAAAGAAGTTGTCGAAGTAGTAGAAGAGGTAGAGAAATTTAAAGTTGGTTTAGTATTTGACGTAGGTGGAAAAGGAGATAAATCTTTCAATGATTCATCTTACCGTGGTATTGAATGGGCAGAAAATGTTTTTGACATAGAGCACCTTGAGCTTGAGCCAGGCGTTGATGCTGATAGAGAGGTAAACCTAAGAAACCTGGCGAGCAAGGGTTATGATTTAATAATCGGAGTAGGATTTTTATTTACCGATGCCATAATTACCGTGGCTGATGAGTTTCCTGATACTAAATTTGCCATTGTCGATGGATTTATCCCTGATAAGCCTAATGTAATGTCTATGTTGTTTCCGGAACCCCACGGTTCTTTCCTGGTGGGTATGATTGCTGGTATGAAAGCACAGGAAGATGGAAAGGATACAGTTGGATTTGTAGGCGGAATGGATATACCGCTTATTCATGGATTTGAAGCAGGTTATATCGCCGGAGTTCATTATGTCTATCCTGAATGTAAAATTCTTTCTGCTTATGCCGGTGATACTCCCACCGCTTTTGCTGACCCAGTAAAAGGTAAAGAATTAGCTTTGTCTCAATATGATGCAGGAGCTTGGATTATATATCATGCGTCAGGTCTAACCGGAGCCGGAGTATTTGAAGCAGCTAAAGAAAGAAAAAGATATGTAATCGGAGTAGACTCCAATCAGAACTATATGGGATATATCAAGGAAACCGGAGAGAATTTTGGTTTAACCAGTATGTTAAAGCAAGTTGACGTTTCAGTATATCTTGCCATAAAAGCAGCGGTTGAGGGAACTTTTAAAGGCGGCATTGAAGTATTTGGTTTAGATAGAACCGCTACCATTGGAGGTATAACATACTCCGGAGTTGGTTATGCTCTCGATGAGTACAATGAAGATCTTGTATCTGCAGAAATGATAGCTAAGGTTGAAGAAGCAAAGGCTAAAATTATAAGCGGAGAAATTGTTGTTCCTACTGAAGTAACTAAATAGCATATTCTAATATATACTGGAGGCATTCTTTTTTATGTGAATGCCTCCAGTATATTAAAATTAAGTGTAAATTACCGAAGGAGAATTTTTTAATTGCCTGAGATTGCTTTAGAGATGAAAAATATAACCAAACGATTCCCTCTTGTAGTTGCCAACGACAATGTCAATTTTAAAGTCTACAAGGCAGAAATACATGCTTTGGTTGGCGAAAATGGAGCCGGCAAATCAACCCTAATGAGTATTTTGTATGGACTGTATCAGGCTGATTCCGGTCAAATTTTTATAAATGGAAAGAAAATTGATATTGCCAATCCGAATGTTGCTATCAATTTAAAGATTGGTATGGTTCATCAGCATTTTATGTTGGTACCACCTTTAACTGTTGCGGAAAATATTATCCTGGGTATGGAACCCAAAAAAAATAATATTTTCATAGATATGGAAAAAGCAATAAAAAGAGTTGAAGAATTATCTGAAAGCATGGGTTTTAAAATTGATCCCAAAGCAAAAATCGAAAATATTTCTGTGGGGATTCAGCAAAGAGTAGAAATTATTAAAGTCCTTTACCGAGGAGCAGAGATCCTAGTGATGGATGAACCCACTGCGGTATTAACTCCCCAGGAAGTTGAAGAGCTATTCGAAATACTTAAATCGCTAAAAAAACAAGGTAAAACTATTATTTTTATTACTCATAAATTGAATGAAGTAAAAGCTCTCTCTGACCGGGTAACTGTAATGAGAAGAGGAAAGGTGGTAGGAGTAAAAAATACCAAAGATACCAATCAAGAGGAAATCGCCAGTATGATGGTAGGCAGAAAGGTTATTTTTGAAATTGAAAAAGAACCTCTTAACCTTGGGAAAACAGCTTTAAAAGTAGAAAAATTAGAAGCGCTTAACAACAAAGGATTACCGGCTGTAAAGAACATCTCTTTTGAAATAAAGGAAGGAGAAATATTAGGATTTGCCGGTGTAGAAGGAAATGGACAGACTGAATTAGTGGAAGTTATTACCGGACTTCGTCCAACATCAAGTGGTAAAATATTTTTATATGACAAGGATATTACTAATTATTCTCCCCGAAATGTTAGAGAAGATAAAATTGCTCACATCCCTGAAGATAGGAGACAACGCGGAATTATTTCTAATTATACCGTTGCCGAAAATTTAATTTTAGGAAGCCATTATCGTTTACCTTTTAATAAAGGTTTAGCCTTAAACTTTACCGCAATTAATAACCATGCTAATAATTTAATAAAAAATTTTGATATACGGCCTTCTGATAAAGATAATTTATTAAAATCTTTATCCGGAGGCAACCAACAGAAGGTTATTGTCGCCCGTGAATTATACGGAGAACCAAAGCTTTTAATCGCCGCTCAACCAACTCGAGGATTAGATGTAGGCTCTATCGAGTTTGTACACCAACAAATATTAAATGAAAGAGATAAAGGAAAAGCAATTTTATTAATCTCGGCTGATTTAGAAGAGATATTATCTTTAGCTGACCGCATTGCTGTAATATATGAAGGCGAAATAGTAGATATTTTAGACCCAAAAAAAACAAACGAAAAAGAGTTAGGTTTATTAATGACCGGCTCTACTGCAAATAAAAAATTATTAAAGGTCAAGTAGCTTATGGAGGAAGATAGATTTGAAAAGTATTAAGAAATTTGACTATTATACTCTTTTAGAAAAAATTACTCCTTTAATTGCGGTAATATTTGCTCTATTAGTAGGCGCAGTTGTTATCATGTTAATTGGTGAAAATCCTATATTTGTTTATAAAACATTATTTAGCAACGCTATTGGTAACAGAGATGGCTGGGGCAATGTATTATTCAGAGCAACCCCTTTAATTTTTACTGGATTAGCAGTTGCCTTTGCTTTCCGCTGCGGTCTATTCAATATAGGCGGAGAAGGACAAATGTATATAGGAACTTTTCTGGCTACCTGGGTTGGATTTACCTTTACTAATCTGCCTGCTTTTATACTTATTCCATTATGCATTTTAACTGCCGCCGCAGGTGGCGCTTTATGGGCAGCTGTTCCCGGAATATTAAAGGCTAAAACAGGGGTACACGAAGTTATTGTTACTATTATGATGAACTGGATAGCTGCCTCTTTCACTTTCTTTCTTGTTTTAAAATTTAAAGCACCGCCAACTGAAGCAATGGTAGCAGCCGGCGTAAAACAGATGATTCCACATACCCGTGAAATTGCTGAAGCAGCTCGTCTTCCCAGACTTTATCCTATTCTTCAGTCCCTCAATATAGATTTTCCTGCTTATAATCAGGTAAATGTTTCCTTTTTTATTGCCATAGGAGTGGCGATATTAGCTTACTATATTTTGTGGAAAACAAATTTAGGTTACGAGATAAGAGCAGTAGGCTATAGCCCTTTGGCTGCTGAATATGGAGGAATCAGTGTAGCCAAAAACATTATTTTGGCCATGATGATAAGCGGTGCTTTTGCCGGTTTAGTAGGAACTAATGAGGTGATGGGTTTTAAATATAAATGGAGACAAGAACTTTTCACCGGATTAGGATTTAACGGAATTGCTGTGGCACTTTTAGGTAAGAATCACCCCCTGGGGGTAGTCTTAGCTGCCATTTTATTCGGTATTTTAAATTACGGAGGAGCTATAGTCAATATTTTTACTGAAGGAAGAATACCTCGGGAACTTATTATGGTACTACAAGCTGTTATAGTAATATTTGTGGTAATCAGTGATGAAGTAGTGAAGAGATTAATTCGCCAAAGGAGGAAAATACTATAATGTTTGGTGATATTTTTAACGCCCAATTTGTTGCCTCATCTATCAGAGTAGCTATACCTTTGGCTTTAGCTGGATTAGGAGGAGTATTTTCAGAAAGGTCCGGTGTGATAAATATCGGATTAGAAGGTATGATATTATCTGGCGCCTTTACAGCAGTCGCAGTTACTAATTTTACTCAAAATCCCTGGGCGGGAGTCTTAGGAGCAATCCTGGTAGGTATTTTATTAGGATTAATACATGCTGTTACGTGTATTACCTTTAAAGCCAATCAGATAGTAAGCGGTGTAGCTATCAATTTATTCGCCAGCGGAATTACTGTATTTTTTTGCTGGCTTTTATTTAACGAAACACAGATTATGGTTAAAACTAGTTTGCCAATTTGGGGATTGCCTCTTCCAAGTATAGGAGAAGGCTCAACCTTTGCAAGGAATATTATTGTAATGTTTGCTCATTATTCTCCCTTAGTATATTTAACTATAATAATTTTTATATTGGCGCACTTAATTTTATTTAAAACACCTTTTGGCTTAAGATTAAGATCAGTAGGCGAATATCCTCAGGCCGCTGATACTATGGGAGTAAATATTATTAAAATGCGATATATGGCAGTAATGACCTCCGGTGCTCTTGCCGGATTAGCGGGTTCTTTTTTATCTTTAGAGCAAGCCCATTTTTTCGTCAAGGAAATGAGTGGTGGTAGAGGTTTTATCGCTTTAGCAGCCATGATTTTTGGAAAATGGACTCCCCTTGGAACTGCCGGAGCTGCCCTGCTTTTTGGAGTTGGAGAAGCTTTGGCTATGAGACTGCAAGGTGTTCTTGCTATTCCGGTCCAATTTATCCATATGGTTCCTTACTTATTGGCAATTTTTGTTCTTGTAAGCGCAGTGGGCAGAGCTACCCCTCCAGCAGCAGATGGAATTCCTTATGAAAAAGAAATAGGGTAGAAAGTAAAAAAAAACTAGAAAAAATTCGACCAAGAAATGTTTTAGGTATATAATATAAAAAATAATACAATTTCCAAAAAGGAGAAGGGTTGAATAAAATGAAAGATATTGGAAATTTCTTAAAAGAGAGAAGGGAAGCAAGGGGAATTTCTTTAATTGAAGTAGAGAAGGATTTAAAGATACGTAAAAAATA
>JAHJOY010000257.1 GCA_018819665.1 bacterium | reverse complement strand
CTGTAAAACTTATAAAATTCAGGATCTTGATTAAAACTTTCAGCATAAATCTTTACAGCTTCTGCATCCCCTTCACCTTTTAAAGTTTGAACAGTTTTATAGGCTTCCGCCAAGATAACTGTTTTCTCTCTTTCGGTTTCTGCAATAATTTTAGCTGATTCCTCTTGACCTTCTGCTCGATATTGCATAGCGATTCGTTCTCGTTCTGCTTTCATTCTATCAAAGATATATTTTTCATTTTCCGGAGGCAAATCTACCCGCTTAATCCTTACATCTACAATTTCTATTCCATAGGTATTGGCCTTTTCATTACTTATCTCGGTGACTCTTTTCATAATACCTTCTCTTCTTTCCGAGACTATTTCGCTCATGTTAAACAAGCCTAAATCAACTCTTAATTCGGAGTAAATAATATCATCCAATCTTGCCTGGGCACCATTTAAATCTCTAACAGTTTGTAAGAATTTTAAAGGATCGACAATTCTCCAACGTGCATAATTATCCACAATTAGAGTCTTTTTGTCTTTAGTGATAATTTCGGTCGGGGCAGCATCGTAAACTAACAGTCGGTCTTCAAAAAATACTACATTTTGAATGAATGGAAGTTTCCAATTTAAGCCAGGCTCTCCAATCGCTCTTATCGGTTTACCAAATTGTAAAACAATTGCTTGTTTAGTTTCATCAACAATAAACAAACTTAAATTAGCTAAGATTAAGATTGCTACAATAAGTATTATTAATAGTGTTCCTTTTTTCATTACTTGGTCACCTCCTTGGAAGGAGCATTGAGGATACTTGAATCACCTAAGGGCAATAAATTTATTAAAGATTGATTTTCCTTTAAATCGACTATTACTTTATTCATATTCGGTAAAATTTCTTCCATAGTTTCCAGATAAAGGCGAGCTTGAGTTATATATTCACCTTTTTTATATTCGGTTAAAATACTATTAAATTTTGCTATATCACCTTCCGCTTTTTTTATTCTCTCAATCTTATAACCTTCAGCTTCTTTGGTCATTTTTACTGCTTCTCCGCGAGCTTTTGGAATTAGATCGTTTTTATACCCCTGAGCCTCGTTAATGTATCTACTTTTATCTTCTTTTGCGCTGGCTACATCTTTAAAAGCTTCTTGTACTTCCTTGGGAGGGTTAACATCTTGTAATTGAACTGCCACTATGAAGATTCCTGATTTATACGAATCTAAAAGATCTTGAAGTAGTTTTTTTGTTTCCTCTTGTATTTCATATTTTCCTATAGTAAGCGCTTCATCAATTTTTCTTTCTCCAATTACCTGCCTTAAAGCAGCCTCAGCAGCATTTTTGACTGTCTCTTCAGGTAAAATAATATTAAAGAGATAGCTAACTGGGTCTTTTATTTTGTATTGGACGATCGCTTCTGCACTGACAATATTTTCATCCCCGGTTAACATCAGTGCTTCTGCTGAAATTTTTTGATAGCGAGCAGGTGGGCCAAAGCTAATAGTACGGAATCCTATTTCAACTCTTTTTACCTGAGTGACAGCTGGAGTAACTACTGTTTCTATAGGATAAGGCAGATGATAATTAAGTCCCGGACTTTCTATACGGATAAATTTGCCAAATCTTCTAACTACTCCTTGTTCATCAGGGGCAACTACAAAAATTCCACTGGCAAGATAGAGAGCGATTATTAATACTAAAACAACACCGAACATTTTCTTAGAAAATTTTAATTTTGGTATTTTTTCAGCAAGATTAATAATCTTCTCTTTTTCTTCCTCATAATAATCTGGCATGATAATTTCCTCCTTTAATTAATATTGTTATTAAAACTATATCATTAATTCAGATTATTCTCAAATTTATTACATTCACCGATTTACCAATTGGCCAATTTACTAATTAATTAGTGAATAGTGAATAGTAATAAGTAATGTGTGGTGAGTAATTTGTAGGGGTACGATGCATCGTCTACCCCGCAGGACAAGCGCTCCCCGTCTTCACGAGGACAGTCCCGCCTGTCTATTTAATTGTAGGGGCTTGATTTATCAAGCCCGCAAAACTCGGGTCGGATAAATTCGACCCCTACATTAAAAATAATTAGGTTAGTTAGATAAAGAAAAGAATATTTATTGATTTTGTTTTCCTATCTTCTTTTTTTTCTAGTTCTTTTTCTTCACGCAATACGCGATACGCATCACGCGATACGAATAATACCCTTGAAAAGAAAAATTAAAAAAGCTATAATAATTAAAATTTAAAAGTTATCAAGTAAAATTAAAAAATAAGACAATATCTATAATTAGT
>JAHJOY010000256.1 GCA_018819665.1 bacterium | reverse complement strand
ATATCGGAAATAAAAACCGTATCTCGTGAAGAAGTCAGAAGTCAGAAGTCAGAAGACAGAATGAAAAAACAGAAATGTCATTGCGGAACAAAGTAAGCCTGCCCCCGCGAAAGCGGGGGAAGCAATCTCGGGAAATATGAAAATCAATATAAATGATTAATAAAAAAATAACAGTAATTAAATTCTGTCATTGCGAGGCGAAGCCGTGGCAATCCCTGTTAATAGGAAGCAATATTATGTTTATATAATGACTAATAAAATAAATACCGTTTTATATACTGGAGTTACCAGCGATTTAAAGAAAAGAATTTGGGAACATAAAGAAAAAGTAATTGATGGATTTACAAAAAACTATAATATCAATAAATTAATATTTTTTGAAATATATAATGACCCAGAAAACGCCATTTTAAGAGAAAAACAGATAAAAGCAGGTTCAAGGACTAAGAAGGTTGAATTGATTATAGGAATTAATCCAGAATGGAAAGATTTGTATGATAAACTATAAAACATGTCATTGCAAATAGTAGTTATATAATATAATGGGATTGCTTCGGTCGTTTTACTCCCTCGCAATGACAAAATAAGAAATACGAACTATATTACGCGATACGATTCTATTTTGGCTCTTGGTTTTTGTTTTCTTTACGATATACGAAATACGAAATACGATATACGAAATGATGGAGTTTTAATGAAATGACTAAAACCATCTTATTTATCTGTACCGGTAATACCTGCCGAAGCGCTATGGCAGAAGCTATATTTAAAAAAATGTTAAGGGAGAGAAAAGAAGATAATAGAAGGTTTAATATTATATCGGCTGGAATTTCTGCTCTGCCAGGTATGAGCCCCACTCCCGAAGCTATTAAGGTTATGACTGAGCAAGGTATTGATATTTCGCGACACGTAGCCACCCAAGTAGAAGAAGATTTAGTTAAAAAGGCAGATCTAATTTTGGTTATGTCCAATACACATAAAGATTATATTAAAACAAAATTTACTTTTGCTCAAGATAAAATTTATTTGCTTAAAGAATTTGCTCAGATTGGTGAATTTAAAAGTATACAAAAAACTGACGAAAACTATGAAGTAGTTGACCCTCTTGGTAGACCTATAGAATTTTACCGTATTGTAGCAAGACAGTTGAAAGAAAACTTAGAAAAGATATTAGATAAAATTCTTGAAGAAAATAATAGATAACGGTGGTGAGATATATGATGAAGATAGCTTTGGGTAGTGATCACGGAGGTTATCAGTTAAAAGAAAATTTAAAAGAGTATTTAAAGGAATTGAATGTAGAATATATAGATTTTGGTTGCGAAAATGAGAAATCTGTAGACTATCCAGATATTGGATTTAAAGTCGCCATAGAAGTAAAAAGCGGAAAATGTGACAGAGGAATCTTAATTTGTGGCACCGGAATTGGCATGTCTGTAGTTGCTAATAAAGTTAAAGGTATTAGGGCAGCACTCTGTCATAATGAATTTACTGCCCGATATTCCAGAGAACATAACGACGCGAATATTTTAGTCCTGGGAGGCAGAGTTATTGGCTCGGGATTAGCTAAAGAAATTGTAAAAGTTTGGTTAAATACTGAGTTTAGCCAGGAGGAAAGGCATATTAACCGCCTGAATAAAATAAAACAAGAAGAAGATAAAATTTATAAATAAATTAATGTCTTGTATGTCGTATATCGTATATCGGAAAGAAAATAGAGCAAATAGACAGAATCCGGTAGCCAGAATAAAATTGTATTGCGTGAAAAAAAACAGAAGTCAGAAGTCAGAAATTAGAAGCAGTTTTGTCATTGCGAGGAGCAAAGCGACGAAGCAATCTCAACACGAGATTGCCACGCTCCGATAAATCGGAGCTCGCAATGACATAAGGAAGAACCTATTCGTTATCTACTATAATTCGAAATACGAAATTCGAAATACGATATACGAAAACAAGGAGGAAAAGTCATTGTCAAAAGTAATCATTTTAAACCACCCTTTAATATAACACAAAATAACTTTAATAAGAGATAAAAAAACTCAGATGAAAGAATTTAGAGAGTTAGTATATGAGTTATCTAATTTAATAGCTTATGAGGCAACCAGAGAAATAGAATTAAAGGAAATTGAAATTGAAACCCCTCTTGGCAAGACTAAAAGTAAAGTAATCTCGGGGAAAAACATTGCTATTGTGACAATTTTAAGAGCAGGTTTGGGCATGGTTGATGGGATATTAAAACTTATTCCTCCTGCAAAAGTAGGACATATTGGTATGTATCGTGATCCTGAAACTTTTAAACCTGTAGAATATTATGCTAAATTGCCATCCGACATTAAAGATAGAAAAGTTATCATAGTTGACCCCATGTTAGCAACCGGAGGTACGGCTGTTGCCTGTATAGACTATATCAAGAAATGTGGTACGGTAGATATAAAGTTTATGTGCTTAATTGCTGCACCGGAAGGTATAAATATGTTACAAAAATACCACCCAGATGTAAAGATATATACAGCGGCTATTGATGAAAGATTAAATTCACATGGATATATAGTACCGGGCTTAGGTGACGCTGGGGATAGGTTATTCGGCACTAAATAGTATATCGTATATCGTATATCGTATATCGGAAGAAAATAGAAAACAGAAGCCAAGCTCGTAGCTCGCAAGGAATTAGTTAGTTGGTTAGTGTTAGTTAGTTACCTGGTTAGCTGGTTAAGAAATTAATATCAAACTATCTAATTAAGCAACCAATATAGTTTTTAGCTTAATACTAATATTGAAGAATGGGCAATGTGTGATAAGTAATTTGTAGGAGCACGATGCATCGTGCCCACCAGAGGAATCAGGAAAACAATGCGGGTCGGATGAATCCGACCCCTACATTAAAAGAAATAATTTGTATAAAAGTATTTTGGATTTTAAAATATGGATTTTTGTTTTTCGTTATTTTACTAAATACTATTCACTATTCACTAACGACTATTTTCGACGAAGGAGAAAATTATATGGATACAAAAACCTTATTAGACCTAATCGCTAATCAGGGCTTTCCTATTGCCCTGTCGATACTCTTAATCTTTCGAATTGATAGATTTATGCAGGAGATAGTAATTGCCCAGAAAGACGGT
>JAHJOY010000255.1 GCA_018819665.1 bacterium | reverse complement strand
TTTATTATCCTTTCCTTGATGAATACAGGGCTGCACCGCCCAGGAAATATTATTCAAATAAAATTTATCCAAAAACTTACTAACTTGTGGTTAGTTTTTTATAATCTCAAAGCGGGAACCAATCTCAGGAAGCTTGGTTACCTCGATTCTTACTGGGAAGGCGTCTTTTAATGATTCCAGGTGAGTGATAACTAATATTTTATCAAAATCATCACTTATAGATTGGATAGCTTGTACTATATTATCCAGACCTTCTTCATCCTGAGTCCCAAATCCTTCGTCCATAACTAATGTCCTTAATTTAGTCCCTGCCCTTCTGGTTAATAACTTTGACAGAGCAATTCTTAAAGAAAAATCTATCCTAAAGGCCTCTCCCCCGCTATACAGCTCATAGTCTCGGAGTCCTAATTCATCACTTATCTTGATATCTAAGGTCTCTTTTATCCCCCCGCTCTTCAAATCACGGAGAGACTCGATAGAAATCTGGGTACCATTATTAGTTAGTTTAGCCAACAGGTAATTAGCCTCTTCTTCGATTTCCGGTAAGGCATTTTCGATAATCAGTGCCTGAATTCCATTCTTTCCAAAAGCAATAATCAATTTCTCATAAATATTCTGCTCTTTCGTGCTTTTTTCTAATTCTTTACTTATCTCTTTCTTCTCTTTTCCCAATTTAAGACACTGGTCAAATTTGCTCTGATACCCTCCTCTTTCTTCTAAAATTTTATCTTTAAGGGTCTGATCAGAATTTAATACCTGTTCCCCTTGAACTAATTTTTCTTTCAGGAAAGGAAGTTCTTTTAATTCTATTCTTATTTTCTCTTTCTTCTTCTCCAAATCTTTTAAATCTAATTCTTTCTGTTGATAATTTTCTTGCAATTCGGATAACCCGTCTCTTAAAAAATCGATCTTCTTCTCTGCCTCTTCTAATTTTGCTTTTTCCAGAGGGGCATCACTCAATTCTTCAATCTTACGGTTTAACTGACGGTGTCTTGCTTCATCGTAACCAATATTTTTAATTTGCCCTTCAAGCTCTTTTAATCTTTTCTGTTCCTCTGAAGCGTATCTCTTATCTTGAATAGTTTTTTCTAATTTTTTAATCTCTTCCTGCAAGCCAACCATCAGTTTTGCAGCTTGCTTAGATTCTTCGTATTCAAAATGTGCTTTGCTTAACTTCTGTTGCCAGATATCTTTATCTTTTAATTTTTGATTAACCTCTCTCCATTTTTCCGCTAATCTATCTTTCTGTTTACTCGACTCCTCCCTCTCTTTTCTTAATTTCTCTATCTTCTCAAGATTTAAACTTATTTCCTTATTTATATTATCCTCAATCTTCCTCTTTCTCTCCGTGTTTAATTTTGCCTCACACAAAGGGCACTCTCCCTCCGGATTCTCCCTTAACAGACGCAGTTTTTCCTGATTATCATTATTGTCTTTTTCTAATCTTTCTATCTGACCTTTAATACTGTTTATTTTTATATTAAGTTCGCTGCCTTTTTGGCGAATTTCTTCACTCTGCTCTTCGAGTAACTTTATCTCTTTCATCTTTTTTTCTAATTCTAAAACCTTAGTTCTGTTTTTTATACCCTGCTCAGCTCTAATCTCTAAATCTTTGTATCTGTCCTTTTTATTCCTAACTTCTACTTCTAAATCTGCTCGCTCATTTTCTATCTTCCTCTCGGTAAAAACTTTTTCTTCTTCTATTTTCCTGATTTGTTGAAGCTTTCGGCTAAATTCATTATTTTCGGTATTAAATTTCTGATAATTTTTAAAATCATTTAAAACTTTCTCTTTTTGGGAAATTATCCTCTCGCAATCTACAATTTCTTTTTTTCTTAATTCAATCTGTTTTTGCCCTCGCACAATTTCTTGCCTATACTGTTCTATTCGGTCTTCCAATTCTGCGCTTTGTTCGCTTTTGTGTTTTAAGAGATTTATTTCCTCTTTTAATTTACCCACTTTTGTTTCTTCTGTCTTTATCTTCCGGGAAATTTCTTTATAACTTTCTGACAATTCCTTTATCTTCTCTTTATAAAAATCAAGGTTGGCCGTTTCCTGATAGATATATTCCAACCTGCTTTTTTTGGTCATAATAATATTATTAATTTCCCTAAGATGGGACTTGGCCAGATTAGACAGCTCATCATAACGGGAAAGACCTAAAATCTCAGATAAAATTTCCTTTCTTTCCCGGGCGCTCTTTCGACTAAATTCATCTATCCGACCCTGGAGTATAAAAGCGGAATTAATGAAGGTCTGATAATCTATCCTTAGGGTTTTGGTAATTTTTTCCTGGGTTTCTCGAATGGAAGAACAGGTGAGAGAAATATATTCGTTATCTTCTTGACTAAAAACCTGAAATTCTAAACTTGAGCGGGAACTCTTTTTAACCAGAGAAAAAGTTCTAATAATGCGGTATCTGTCCCCTTCCAGATCAAATACAAATTCCACCTGCATATCTTTCTGGCCTATCCGCAAAAGACTGTTATCGGCTTTTTTCTCCTGGCTGGCTTTCCTTCCTTCTCCCCATACTACCCAGGTTAAAGCATCCAGAAGGGCGGATTTGCCCTGACCATTATTACCCGAAAGACAGGCTATATGAAACTGGGTAAAATCGAGAGGGGGGACATCTTCCCCATAACTTAAAAAATTTTTCAGGGCTAATTTTACCGGTATCAATTTTTAATCCTTTCTTCTTTACATATTTCCTTCTAATTCTTGTTCCAATTTTTGGGCATAAGTTTTTAATTCCTCAGACAAAGGAACTAAATCAGGACTATTCTGAATATATTTATCCATAGCTTCTAACATTCCCAAATTTTCTGTAATTTCTTCCACCCTTTTTCTTCGTTCTACAGATTTAGATTTTTTGGCAATAGCGGTTACCAAAAAAGCCTTTTCTAAGGCAGAGTTTATCTTTTTAAAATCCAGTAAGTCTTCCCTCTCTGCAGGCATAGTATAAAATACCCTCACCACTGCCTCGGATAAATCATATTTTTCAATTTCTCCTAACAAAGCATTAGTGGGGTCTTGCTCTTCGCTAATTACCACATCTATGGTGACAAATTTTCGGGCAGGGAGAGGAATAAACTCGTAAGAAGTTTTGCCTTTTTCTATATTCACCAAACAAACCCCCTTGTCATCCTTCTCCTCACCAAAATTTATTCTTTCGATACTTCCTGGATAGACTACCGAAGGGTGATTGTTAGGATTTAAATCCTGAAATTTATGGATATGACCCAAAGCTACATAATCAAATTCTTTTTGAGCCAATACTTGAGTGGAAAACACCGGGTCCCTGCCTATTATTGCCGATCTCTCTGAACCGGAATAAGTGGCTTCTGCAGCAGCCAGGTGGGCAGCAAAAATCGCTGGAATACCCGGCTTCATCATTCGGGCAAATTCCTTAATTTTTTTCCTCGCTCTTTTTTGAATCTCTTTAGTAATTTCCTCATCAGTAAAATCTTTATATTCTTCTTTGCTAAGAAAAAGGTTCTTGGTAGGCCAGGGCAGACCGAAGACTTGAACCGGCCCTGCCTTGGTCTCAATATTTAACATCTCAGGCTCAGTTACTACTCTTACTCCGGAGACATTTAAAGTATCGAAGATATCCAGGGAGGTAGCCCGACCGAAAGATACTGGGTTATCATGG
>JAHJOY010000004.1 GCA_018819665.1 bacterium | reverse complement strand
GATTATATTTAACCATCAGGATCTTAAAAAAATTCAAATTGTTAAATGATTTTTTTAATAATATAATTAATTAGACATTGATTTAAATTTGCTTTGAGATACAATCATACCAAGAATTATCAGTAATCCTCCTATCCAGGCAGTAAGGCCTGCCTTCTCTCCCAAAAGAAGGTAGGCAAACATCGCGCTAAATATCGGTTCCCCAGAAAATATAATTGCCGTCTTGGTAGCAGTAGAATATTTTTGGAATCTATTTTGCATATAGAAAGCCAGAGCAGTAGCAAATACTCCCGTCAATACAATGGACCACCAAACATTGGGGGAATAAGATAAATGAATTTCTGGTCTCTCAAAAACGAGAGCCATCAATAAAGACAATACAAAGACTATAGCTAATTGAACAATGACCAATGGGACATAATCCATCTTTTTAGTATATAAACCCACTGATATAATATGCATAGCAAAAGATATTGCACATAATAAAACTAAAAAATCACCTAAATTAAAAATGAAACTGCTACTATAATTTAGAAACCATAATCCAATAAATGCTAAAATTACACCAATAACTGAATTTCGATTGATTTTCTCTTTAATAAAAAAATGAGAGATGACGGGGACTAACACTACCGATAAACCGGTAATAAATCCTGCTTTGGTAGCTGTAGTATATTTTAAACCTACAGTCTGAAAAGTATATCCCAGGAAGAGAAAAATTCCGATTAAAGACCCTTTTTTAAGAATCATCTTATCGATATTTTTTATTTTTCTCCAAAACATTACGAATAAAATAAAAGTTGCTAAAAAAAACCGGTAAGCTAAAAAAGTAAAAGGCATAATCTGGTCCAGGATATCTTTTATTATAGCAAAAGTAGACCCCCAGATAATTACTATTCCTAATAAATATATTTCTGCTTGGATACCTTTCATACTTGCTCTTTTTCTTTATTTTTAATAATTTTTATATATCTTTCTGAAACCATCCGTTTTCTAATCCCTCTTCCTTAAAAGCCTGTAATGCTTCTCTATATTCTTCTCTGTTTATCCTTCTGGATAGGAGAGGAAATTGGCCAGCCTGGTAAGCCGGAAAATATTGTGCCATCAAACTTATATAGGTATGAGGAGAAATTTCCCTGGCAATAAATCGCATAATCTTTCTGGTATCACTTAAACCCTCAGGTAAAACTAAGTGCCGCACAATTAAACCTGAATGGGCTACCCCCATCCTATTCAATGACAGATCCCCCACCTGTCGGTGCATCTCCTTTAATGCTTTCTTTATTATTTCAAAATAATCAGGGGCAGATGAATATTTCAGGGCTATCTCATTATCAGCATATCTGGCATCAGGTAAATATATATCCACAATGTCAGCAAGTAATTTTAAAGTTCTTACTTCTTCATAACCACTAGTATTGTAGACTATGGGGATGTGCAAACCCATTTTAACGGCCAACTTAAGACTCTTTAATATTTGAGGAACAAAATGAGTTGGTGTAACCAGATTAATATTATGGCATCTTCTTTTCTGCAAAGCAAGCATAATTTTAGCTAATTCTAATAATGTAACTTTATTGCCATTTCCTAACTGGCTTATTGGATAATTCTGACAATAAACACACTTTAAATTACAGTTAGTAAAAAATATTGTGCCCGAGCCAAAATTCCCCACCAACGGAGGTTCTTCTCCGAAGTGAGCATTATAACTGGAGACTATTACATCTTCACTCGAACGACAGAAACCTTTTTCTCCTTCTAAGCGTTTCACCCCGCATTTACGAGGGCATACTTCACATGACGAGAGTAATTTATAAGCCTTCTCAATCCGTCTATCAAATTCTTCTTCTTTTATATTTAAATATCTCGGATATTTTAATTTGCTCATCAATTTGTTATTTTTTCACCTAAAGATAATTTAATACCTCTTTTAAGGAATCTAACTGTAAATAATTTTCTGATAGAGGTTCTTCTTCCTCAAATTTCCAGCTTAAGTAAGGAATTAGGATACAATTTATACCTAATTTTAATCCAGGATTCAAATCTGAACGAACACTATTGCCTATTATCCAGGTATCTTTTTTGTCTAAATTATGTTCCGTTATAATATTCTGGTATTCCTCCACGCTTTTATATCTTAAAACATAGCTTATTGAAAAATATTTTTTTAACCCGGTTAACTGCAGTTTCTTTTCCTGGACTTGGGGATCACCTAAGGTAGCCAGAATTAAAAAATATTTTTTGCTTAAAATATCTAATACCCGATAAACACCATCGACCAATTCAGGAATCTGTCTAAAAACTTGCCAACCTATTTCTTCAATCTTCTTTTTTAAAACCGGATTAATTTTTTCGCCATTTATTTTGCAAAAATACTCATAAGTTTTTCCCAAACTGAGAGGATATCTTTCTTTCACAAAACCATACTCTTTTATATAGTTAATATCAACTTCATCAAGCTTAATTAAAGACTCTTCGCTGTTAAAACCTAATTCTTGCATAAGCGATGAAAATTCATCACGAGCACGATTATATAACTTGGAAGTCTTCACCAGGGTATCATCTAAATCAAAGATAATGGTCTTAATTTTTATCCTCTCCTTTTGCATAAATTCTTTATAATTATAACTATAATGATACTCTTTAGCAAACACTAAATCAGTATCGAGTATCGAGTAAAGAGAAGGAAAAGTACCATAGGAAAAAGAAGATTAGAAAAACAAAAGTGATAGCTATTCTTTTCTTTCTTGAAGTCCCACTAAATTTTACACTAATATCCGTATTGAGTATCGCGTATATCTTACCGCATAAAGAATTATGTCATTCCGCACTTGATGCGGAATCCATAAGCAAGGGCGTATGCAATACGCCCCTACAATGATGGATTCCCTCTGCAGTTTACACTAACATTAATTCGTATCGCGTATCGCGAAAAGAGAAAGAAAGGGTTTGACTCTTTTAATAATAATCTAAACGAATATAATAAAAATCATTTATAAAGTTATAAAAAATGTGTTATAATATTTTTTGTTAAGCAAAATAGATTTACTGATTGATTAATTAATTGTTTTAAAATAAAAATATGCTATTAAAACACTTTGAAAAGTAAAAGTGAATGAATTGATTTAAAATATCTATAGTTGGAAAGAAGGCAAAGATGAGAAAAAATAATAAAGAAATTGAAAATTTAAAGAAGAAAGATATTAAAAAAGGGAAAAAATCCATGATTAGAGAACTGCTGGAAACGGTAATCAGTGCCGGGATAATTGCTTTTATAATTATTACTTTTATCGGTCAGGTCACTGTAGTAAGGGGTGCTTCTATGGAACCCACTCTTCATGATAATGAAAGGCTTATTGCCAATAAGATTAGTTATCGTTTCGAAACACCTGAAAGAGGTGAAATAATAATCTTTAAGCCCCCCATAGGTATAAAACGTAATTACATTAAAAGAATAATCGGAGTTCCGGGAGATAAAATTGAAATTGCCAATGGAGAAGTTTATACTAATGGCGAAAAATTAGAAGAATCTTATGTAAAAAATAGATCGTATGAAAATATGCCTCCTACAATAGTACCTGACAATTCTTTCTTTGTCTTAGGAGACAATAGACCCAATAGTAGTGATAGCAGATATTGGGGATTTGTCCCTCGAAAGAATGTAGTGGGTAGAGCCTGGGTAGTTTTCTGGCCCTTAAATAGAATTAGAATACCGTAAAAACATTCGCCAATTCACCAATTGACCGATTTACCAATTAAATTAGTCGATGGTGAATAGTAATTCGTATCGCGTATCGCGTATCGCGTATCGCGTATCGCGTGAAAAAAATAAGATTCAGGTATAGGGGCACAATGAATTGTGCCCTTCCTATTTTATTATCTTTTGTTTGCCCTGTTAAGTGAGCTCATTACGGGCAGACACGAGGTCTGCCCCTACATATTATACATTAATATTTTCTTCTTCACGATATACGAAATACGATATACGATATACTGATTCTATTTATAGGTTTCAACAAATTTTTCAATTGAACGGTCGTAAGTTCTCTCCACCTCGAGAGGGAACAGACATCCCGGAAGCTCTCCCATGTTCCAATGATAGGTAATACACTCACAACATTTACCTTTTCTGCTGCAGGGTTCATAAGTACAGGTGCAATTACTCTTGTTTTTTTCGATATTACATTCCATTACTTTTCCTCCTTACTCCTTTAAATTATGTCTAACAAACTTTTTTTAAAATACTAAATCACTTTATGCTCTTTTTAATAAATCAATTATAATTTAAAAAATATTTCAGTTCAATCATTTTATTAAAAACAAAATAGGTCCATTCATTTTTT
>JAHJOY010000254.1 GCA_018819665.1 bacterium | reverse complement strand
TAATCAATCTTATTTCCAACGCGATACGCGATACGCAATACGAGATATAATCTGCTGAGAATATTTTTGGCTTTTTGGGAAATAACCATAAGCAGGTTCAAACTATGTTTTAAAAAAATATTTTAGGAGGATGAAAAATGAAAGATTTAAAAGGAACAAAAACCGAAAAAAATTTAATGGAAGCCTTTTCCGGAGAATCCCAGGCCAGAAATAAATATACTTATTTTGCTTCCAAGGCCAAAAAAGAAGGATACGAACAGATTGCTTCTATTTTTTTAGAAACAGCTGAAAACGAAAAGGAACATGCCAAACTTTCTTTTAAAAAGTTAGAAGGGATTGGAAATACGAGTGAGAATTTAAAAGCAGCAGCAGCCGGTGAAAATTTCGAATGGACAGAAATGTATCCTCGTATGGCCAAAGAAGCAAAAGAAGAAGGGTTTGAAGAGATTGCTAAGATGTTTGAGGGGATCGCCAAAATTGAAAAAGAACATGAGGAGCGTTATAAGAAGCTTCTTAAAAATATAGAAGAAGGTCAAGTTTTTAAAAGAGAAGGAAAAACTTTCTGGAAATGCCGAAATTGCGGCAATATCTATGAAGGGGCTGAGGCACCCGAAGTCTGCCCGGTATGCAAGCATCCCCAGGCTTATTATGAAGTAAAGGGTAAAAATTATTAAATTGAACCGTCATCAAAGATAGGCAAAAATATTTTACAATTTAGGGAGGATAAATATAAATATGACCCATGAAAAGAAAACTTTAAAAGAAAGAGTAGAAGCCGCTTTAAAAAAGATAAGGCCGGCACTTCAGGCCGACGGAGGAAATGTGGAGTTGGTAGAAGTTACTTCGGAGGGGATAGTAAAAGTTAAATTAACCGGTGCCTGCTACGGTTGTCCGATGAGCCAGATGACTTTAAAGATGGGTATCGGCAGGACCTTAAAAAAGGAAGTTCCCGAAGTAAAGGATGTTGTGGAAGTATAACCGCAGCAGAAATTTTAGAAGCTGCCGGTGTCTCTATGCTAATGGCTGGCAGACCGGCTGCAACTTATTCTGCGGTAATTCTTCTCGAAGTATTAGATGAATTAGGCGTAAAATAAAATAACTATAGTTTTTTGCAATACGGACATATCTGATAGCCCGGGTTTGTGATTTATTAAATATAATTTATGTTTAATAAATAATTGTAAAAATTAAAAGGTTAAGTTAGGAGGGACTTAGATGAACATCTTATTAGGAGCTGGTCTAAGCTATTTACTTGGTTCTACACCTACAGCTTATTTAATTTTCAGAAAGAAAAAGGGGAAAGATATTCGGAAATATGGCTACAAGAATATGGGGGCTTTAAATATTTATCACCTACTCGGTCCTTTTCATGCTGTTATTACCTTTTTAATTGATGCAGCCAAAGGAGCGGTTCCAGTTTGGATTGCCCAATCCCTGGAAATGAGTGGACCGGGCATGATTTTATGTTCTTTAATGGCCATTGCCGGACATAACTGGCCTATTTTTCTTAATTTTCGTGGTGGCAGAGGAGTAGCTACCAGTTTAGGCATTATGATGGTCTTGATGAAAAGGCAACTACTGCTCTGGTTAATCCTGGTTGTTATATTTTTTAGTTTAATTAAGAATTTTTCTTTTAGCATGGGTTTAAGTTTTATCTTAATTCCCTTATCAAGCTGGTGGATGCAGGAACCGGCTTATGTTATTTACTTATCTATTTTGATACCTTTATTGATATTGCTTCGTTTCTTTCCTGATGTGGTAGAACTACATCGGTTATCTTCTGGTAATTTGCGAAAATTCTTTTCTTTTGTAATTAACGGTTATCCCCGAAAAGAGAAATTAAAATCTGAAAAGAAAACTTAAAATTGACAATATTTATATTTGCATTATATTATTAGTTTATGTTAATCAAATTTATCATCTCTTATTATAAAAAAGCCCCTCTTAAGATGTTATTTGGATTTCTTATGCTGGTGGCAGTGGATATTGCCCAGCTTATCTCTCCCCGCATAGTCCAACGAGCGATAGATTATATTATCAACACTTACACCGCCACCGGGAATAATTATTCTTATCTTGGGAAGTTTACTCTCTTAATCTTTGCCCTGGCGATAGCCATCGGAATTTTTAGATTTTTCTGGAGAATGATAATTATCGGAATGTCCCATTTTATCGAAATGGACTTTAAGAACAGACTGTTTAATCATCTGCTTTTACTATCCAACTCTTTTTTTCACCAGAACAAAGATTGGGGATATTATGGCCCATATGACCAATGATATGACCGCAGTAAGAAGGGCCTGTGCCTTCGGAGTTATTGCTGGCTTTGACGCTGTCTTTCTTTTTTTAGCCACTCTCGTATTTATGTTAACCCTTAATGCAAAACTTACTCTTTATGCCCTGATTCCTCTTCCTATCATTTCCCTTATATCATTATTCTTTGTAAGGCTGTTGTTCAGAAAATTCAAAAGTGTACAGGAGTCATTTTCCCTGTTGACCGAAAAAGTGCGGGAAATGATATCCGGTATAAAGATTATCCAGGCATTTCAGCAAGAAGAGCTGGAATCTAAGAACTTTGATAAATTAAGCCAGAAGTATCTGGGGAAAAATATTTCTCTTATTAAAATTTGGGGAACTATGTTTCCATTGATATTTTTATTTGCCGAGATTGGCATGGCGATAATACTCTGGGTAGGAGGCCAGCAAGTTATCCTTAATGAACTTACTACCGGTGAATTAGTTGCCTTCCTTTCCTATATGGGGATTATTGTCTGGCCTATGATGGCAGTAGGAATGGTGACTAATGTATACCAGCGGGGCAATGCTTCTTATAAGCGTATACTTGAACTCTTTGAAGAGAAGCCGAATATTTACGATGCCCCTCGTGCAGAGTATCATACCTTAGAAGGCAGCATAAAACTGGAAAACATCTTCTTTTCTTATGATGAACAGGCTGTTCTGGATAATGTAAATATTGATATAAAACAAGGGCAGTATATAGGAATATGTGGGAAGATAGGTTCCGGGAAAAGCATAATAGCCAGATTAATTTTAAGAATTATCGAACCCCAGAAGGGGAGAATATTTTATGAT
>JAHJOY010000253.1 GCA_018819665.1 bacterium | reverse complement strand
CGCGAAAGCGGGAATCTATCCCTGACAGGCGGTCCTGTCCTCGTGAAAACGGGGAACGCCTGTCCTACTAATTGTGTAATTGGTGAATTGGTGAATTGGCAAATCGGTTAATTGATATTATTCTATATATAAGGCTTGGAGGATTTCTTTGGTTTCTAAGTTTTGAACAAATATTACTAGATGCAGGATCTCTTCTTCTCCATCAATCTCGGATTCCAGGGCAAGTGATATTTCGGGAATAAATTTAAAACTAAAGGCAGCCCCGGGTAAGAGGGGGGGCATATTCTGGAAGGGAAATATGTCTTGTATGTAGAAATATAGACCGGGCTCGTCCCCTTCTTTGCCGGCCATTCCGCAAACTGCTAAATCTTTCAGGGGGATGTCACTTATATTTTTTACCGTGCCTTCAATAATTATGTTTGCTACTTTTTCTTCTACTAACTCTCCTTCTTTATCTTCTCCTTTTGCCTTTTCTACTTCTTGATTGTCTTCTCTTTCTTCTTCCCTCTCCCCTTGAGGAGATTCTTCCCCTTCTTCCCTCTCCCCTTGAGGGAGAGGGTTAGGGTGAGGGGTTTTAACCGCAAAGATCTCAAGAAGAGATGGCCGGGTAAGCTCTTCATCAATAGCATCTTTATAACATTCATAATTTCCTTCAACACAATCACAGGACAAGCCCTGAAACCTTTTAGTTAAGCCATCGATAAATACGTCGGGGGTGCCCTTTTTACCATCACCAACATACCAGTTATAGCGGGCATTGGTCTCCGCGGTATCGTAACCGTCTCCCCAGAGGTGTTCTTCTACCAGGATAAGTTGGGTAGTGTCGTATTCCCAGGCCAAGTCTTCCAGACAAAATTCAGCAGTGGGACAGGTAAGGCAGCCTTCCTGGACAAAAAGTTCCACCAGGACAGTGCGGGGAACAGTTTTGGGTGTAGAATCGGTATTTTGGGCAAAGACCCCCAGGGTTCCAATGGTAAATATGTCACCACTTACCAAGACTAACAAAAATATTATTAAAAAAATTGAAATTGATATTTTTTGGTTTATTTTCATATTATCAAAAACCCTTTTTTAGTTAACCGGTTTGCCAGTTAGCCAGTTTATCGGTTAGCCGGTTTACCATTTAACCAACAAGTTGCAAGATAATGTAGCGACACGGCGTGCCGTGTTGAATTAAATAGACACGATGTATTTTGTCTATACGCTCGAGATTGCCACGCCCTGATAAATCAGGGTTCGCAATGACCAAGATGGATTCCCATTTTCATGGGAATGACATAAAAAGTTGAGATTACTTCGGTTGCTTCGCCCCCTCCAATGACATTTTAAGGTAGGGGGCGGATTCATCCGACCCGAAATACCCACAGCCCAGGTTTAATGAATCAAACATTTCAGGAATGACAGGCAAGGTACCTATCATACGATTTTAGAAAAAAAGATAAGCTACTACTTTAAAAAAATAGCTTATCTTTTTTAATTTATTTAATCATTTATACTTTTTAAAATTTGCTTAACAATTTTTGGATGTAATGTCTTACTTGTATGAAAAGGCACAATTATTCTTCTCTCCCCTTTTCTGTATATTCTGTGACTGCCTTTACTCCTAACCATTTTAAACCCAGCCTTAAGCAACAATTTTTCTGCTTCCTGAGCTTTTAATCTTGGTAATTTAGCCAACTCGCACCTCTAAAGATGTAGTTAAAATCTCTTTACTCAAAAAAGCTTTTATTTCGTCTTTTGATAATGTCTCCAAATATAGCCTGATAGCCTCTTTTATATTGCTTAAAACTTCCTCTAAAGAATCGCCTTGTGTTTGACAACCTTCTAATTCTGGGCAATAAGCATAATAACCATATTCATCCTTCTCAATAATTACATTGACCTTATACGGCATACTCAATTTTTTTAGCTCCTTCCAATCCTTAATAACAGAGACCTTGCTCATATATATTGATATTCGTGTTTGTATTATAATATCAAATCTTTAGAAATATGCAAGGGAATATCCTTTATTTCCCTTTTTGCCAGAATTCAAGGAAGAAAGCTACAAAGATACCCACAAATAGGCCAAGTACTCCAGCAATTAAGATATTTAACTTTTTGTTTGGTTTAATGGGTCCCCTTGGTTCATAGGCCAGGCTGGCAATCTTGACTAATCCTGATTCTGTAGCTACAGCAATTTTTACTTCCTCATTTTTTTGAGAGAGAACATCATAAACACCTTTAGATGTGTTGTACTCTCTTTCTAACCGTGATTGAGCTAATTTTTCACTAGATAATTCTT
>JAHJOY010000252.1 GCA_018819665.1 bacterium | reverse complement strand
TTTTGCAAAATTATTTTTAAGTGATATAATAAATTTGGGAGGTTTTAATTTTTTTTAAATTACTTTTTGGGTCTTTTGGGAGATTACTTATCATGAAAATTACCACAAGGCAAAAAGAATTTTTACAAGCCTTAATAAATTTATATCGACAAAAGGGCTCTTCTATCCATTATTCAGAGGTTGCCAAAAAACTAGGAGTAAGCAAATGGACCGCCTATGATATATTGCAATTGCTCCGTAAAGAAGGTCTCCTAGAAGTGGAATACTTAATCCCGGAATCAGACAATTATAAATGGGAGAAATTAGGCCGTTCTACTATAACCTTCTACCCGACTAAAAAAGGGTATGCTATATCTTACTTTACAAATACAAAAAAAGGGCTACCAGCCAAAATAGCCGAGTTGAATAAACTGAAAGAAGAGATTACCCAAAAATTTGATGAACTTAAAGGAAAACTCAACATAAGAGATCTTCTTAAAGAAGCTTTGCAATCCAAGTCTCCCCTTATTTTCTGCGCCTGTGTCTTACTTATTTTAATTCTTCTGGTTAAAAAAATTACTGAAGGAGTAGCTGAAATAAAGTTAATAAGTCAGATTATGCCTCCTACTGCTACCACAAATACCTATGCCGAATTAGCCCTAATCGTCTTTGCGGGAATGTGTTTAGGAGTGCTGGCAAAATATATTAATCAAGTTCCCACGACATTTGGAAATAACAATTTAGACGAATATGCAGATTACATTCAAACCTATAATCAATATGTTTCTCAGATGGATAAAGAAGAGCAAAAATCATTATTAGATTTCTTGAAAGAAACTTTAAATGAAATAAATATAAAAAACAAAGAGTAAATTTTTCAAATAATTTTTAACTATAGGAGGAAAACATCATGGATTATATAGAAAAATTGAAAAATTACACCACCAGACAGACCGTCAATCTTATTATGAAAGGCTTAATTAACACCTCTGATGAAAATCTCATTCGCTTAACCTATGCAGCAGAAAAAATAGCTCCTCAGTATAAAACGAAAATACAGAAGGTAAGAAAATCATTTCAAGATAAAGCCCCGGCCTATATCTTAGCTCAAAAAACATTAAAAGAAAGCCATCCCAATTATCGGGATAGAATGGTTTTAAATTTCATAGTTAATCACCTACTACTTGGCCCAAAAAGAAGAGCTGAAGTTGAAAAGAAACTAAACATCACAACACCTGCAACTATAGTTATTAGTCCTACTATGAGATGCAATCTTGGATGCACAGGTTGTTATGCTGGAGACTATTCTAAAAAAAATGACCTTCCTATCGAATTGGTAGATAAAGCCATCACCGAGGCTAAAGAATTAGGTACAAATTTCTTTACTATATCTGGCGGTGAACCCTTCGCAAGAGAAGATATGTTAGATATTTATAAAAAACATAATGATGCAGCTTTTATGGCTTATACCAATGGAACACTTATCGATAAAGATATGACTCTTAAGCTACAAGAATTAGGAAATATTGCACCCGCCATAAGCATTGAAGGATTTGAAGAAGAAACTGATGCCCGTCGAGGTAAGGGAGTATGGAAAAAAATTATGCAAACCATGGATAATCTCCGAGAAGCAGGAGTAATTTTTGGTTTTTCTGCTACCCCAACTAAATATAACACTGAGGTTATATATAGTGATGAACTTATGAAATTATTAACCGATAAAGGATGCACTTTCGGTTGGTACTTTACTTATATCCCTATTGGTAGCAAACCTGATGTAGACCTGATGCAAACTCCCGAACAGAGACTCTACGGCTGGAGAAGGGTTAATTACCTTAGAAATAAATATCCTGTTTTCATTGGAGACTTCTGGAATGATGGAATGCATGTAGGAGGCTGTATTGCTGGAGGTCGCAATTACTTTCATATAAATGTAAAAGGGGATATCGAACCCTGTGTATTTACCCACTTTGCTACTCACAATATAAGGAACTCTTCTTTACGGGAGGCAATAAGTTCTCCATTGTTTAAAGCAATAAGAGCCCGACAACCCTATAGTAAAAATTTAATGATGCCATGTATGATCATTGATCATCCTGAAATCTTAAGGGAAATTTGTAAGGAATGTCAACCTTACCCCACTCATGAAAATGCCGAGACGATATTAACCGAATGTAGGGAACACCTGGATAAATACTCTAAAGAATATGAAAAACTTAGTAAGCCTTTCTGGGAAAAAGTCTATGAAAATAATGGAGATCTCCCTAAAACTATTCCTAAAAAACTGGAAGAAGTGGAAGACCTGATAGAAGAAATTAAAAAATAAAAG